>JAWODE010000255.1:0-4079 GCA_046483455.1 Candidatus Hydrogenedentota bacterium
GCCTCGAAAATTTCTCCGGGGTGGGACCGGCGCCCTCGCCGGTGACTATTACAAGGAGCGCGGACGTAACCGTCCGCGGTGGGCTTATGGACGGGCTAGACAGCCCGTCCTCCCTTGTCGGAGCGAGGTTGGCGGCATTTTCACGGTCTATGGTTGAGCCCAGCAGCGTCTACAGTTGAGCCCAACAGCTCATGGTTCGCTGTCCCGGCCGTTTTTCGTGCTTGCGATGCACGGACCCTGTTTTTCAACAGCTTTACCGTGCGGCGTCGCGTTCCCATGTCGAATGTTGGTGAGGCGCTCTTGTCTAGTCGGCGTAAATGGGGGTTACTCTAGGCTGGTTCCCCGTTATGCGGAAGCCCTCTTAGCCTGCCGCTTTTACCCGTCCATGGGTTTCGGGATGTCGATGTCTTCCTCGTCCGGAGACTTTGATTCAGGCTGGCTCTCTTCTGATTCCGGCGCTTTCGTGGAGGGCTCTTCCGTGCTCTGCGAGGCCGTTTCCTCGTTGGCAGGTGTTTCTTCAGCGGTTTCGGAGGCTTGCTCATTGGCGCCGTACGCTTTGTAGCCCTCATCATCCGTGTCCGATTCGCTGGTTTCCTGTTCGTAGCCTTCGTTGTAATAGTCCGATTCGTCGCGTGAATCGGTGAGAGCATCGATATAACTTTCGGGATCGTACCGGCTGACCTCGTCGATTTCTTTTTTGACCGGGGTGAGTTCTTTGCGGAGATCATCTTTTGTTTCTTCCACGTACGAACGCAAATCCCGGATGGTTCGCACGCAGATCTTCGCGAACTCGGGGAATTTCTCTGGACCAATAATGACCAGCGCGATCCCCGCGATGACTATCATTTCGCCGATGCCCATTCCAAGCATAGTGCTGATTTTCTTATGTTAGCCCGCCCGTTATCATGGCGTGGCGTTGGCCTCTTTCTCGCGTCGCCGCACCACGAGGTACGACAGCCAAATGCTTCCCTCATATAATAACGCCAGAGGCAGTAACATCACCATCATCGAGAACGGGTCCGGGGGCGTAAGCATTGCCGCGCCCACCGCCATGATCACGAGGGCCAACTTGCGATATTTTTTGAGCGTTTCCGGGGACAGCAGGTTCATGTATACTAACACCAGAACCACCATCGGAAACTGAAACGCTATTGCAAAACCCACGATAGCCTTGATGATAATGGGGATCGTCTCGTCCGGACGCAGGCTGAGTTCGTACCCGGCTGGAAGGAAGGCGTGCATCAGGTACGGAACTACTACCGGCAAGACGCCGAAATAAGCGACACACACACCAGCGATAGCTAGAACGCTTCCCCCCGTCAACATAATTCGCACCGCCCGTTTCTCGTTGGGACGCAGTCCCGGAAAGATGAACGCACAAATCTGAAAGATGACATAAGGAAACGCCAGCAAGAGCCCGCCATAGGCCGCCACTTTCAGTCGGACCAAAACCGGGTTTAGAGGATTGGTGTACATGAGCCGAATGGTCGGGCCCTCCGGAGACTCGGCCGCTTCTTCTGTTTTGCCGCTTTCCTCTTCTCCGTTCTGTTCCTGCTCGCCTTTCGCATCGGATGCGGGCGCTTTTACCGTCATTTCCCCCACGATCGGCCACATAATGGCGTCCACAAGGTAGCCGCCGGCAATATAGGCAATCACGATGGCTGCGAATACAGCAAGGCCAGCCCGGATAATACGCGATCGCAACTCACCGAGGTGCTCGGTGAACGTCATGCGCGCTTCGTCGCTGTTGTTTTCGTCGTGCTCTGACATTTGAATGGAAATCCACTGTGGCCGTGTCTATCGAGCCGGCAAAGGCCTCAGAACACGTGCTGGCGGGCAACAAACGTGCAAATGCCGCAACCCAAGATGCCATTAGTATAGACGGAAAAGCCCCCCCGCGTCCATTTTGCTCTCACGAGGGGATTCTGCGTAAATATCTGCTAAAAGAGACTCCCTTGCTCGCCTCCGCTAAAACCACTGCCCGAGGGGATATCACGCTTCTCTTCCGGAGGGGGCTGAGTAGCTTCCGAGCGTTCGGCAAGTGGGGGTATTTCTGTCGTAGCGGTTGTTTGCACACGCTCCTTGAGGGCTTTGCCCGGCTTGAACGATGCAACGCGCTTCTGTTCGATAGGGACCTCCTGGCCCGTCCGCGGATTCCGGCCGATGCGGGCGTCGCGTTTCTTGACCTCAAACACCCCGAAATTGCGGATTTCCAGCCGCTGTCCCTCGGCGAGGCATTCCGTAATGGTGTCCAGGGTCTTCTGGACGACATCCGCGACTTCGTTCTGCGTGTAGCCGAGCCGTTCCGCAATCTCGATTACCAACTCCCGTTTGGTCACGTCGCTCTCCTTTCGCTGCCGTACTTCTTCGGACGGTCCCGCTTCCTGGTTCCAGCGCCGGGTTCAGTAACCTATCAACCGAAAAGATCGTGCCAGGCATTCACGTACATCTGACGAATCTGGGGGACTCCCACCATGATACCTACAATAATCGCCAGCACCACGATGATAATCACCGTTTTCTTGGCTTTGTCGGACATGCCTCCGCTGCCCGCCGTGGCCGGGGTATCCAGACCGCCCACAAATACTTTTTCACCGCCCAGCAGACGTCCCCGTTTGTCTTCAAGTCCCCCAAGTGTTTCATTGATCGAGATAAAGGCCCGGTGCCATTCCCCCTGGAGTTTTTTGACGGCGATTTCCGACTGACTGAAGATGTTTTCCAGGCTTGTTGCACCGGCAACAATGTTCATCGTGTTGCCGTCGATTTTGTAATCCTGCCCCAGGCTTTCTCTCAAGATTTGGTGCTCGCGCGCCAGTTTACTCTTGATTTTGAGAAATTGGTTTTCCAATTCCGCCTTGTTGGCATTCTCCGCCGGAAACGCCGAAAGGATTTGGTTAAAAAGCAACCAGTCGTTTAAAAACTCCCGGCACAGTTGCAGGTTGCGGTCGAGGTGGGCGAGAGCCTTCTGCTGTTTCTTCCCCAGATTCTTCGGAGGCTGCGTCATTTCGAGTCGCCTTTCTATCCGAATGTGGTAGTCCCCTTAACGTGGGTACTTTACCATAAGGCAGACGCAAAGTCAACGATATAAGTCTTGCATTTTTCACATCTTAGCGCAAATTTACGCCCTTGTCGAATTTGCCTTCCGATTGAGGAAATTGCGCAGCATCTGCTTGCCGGGTCTGGTCAAAATGCTTTCCGGATGAAACTGCACCCCCCAGATCGGGTACCTTGTGTGCGCTACCCCCATGATCGTCTTATCTTCAGTCTCGGCCGTGATTTCCAGCTCCTCCGGACATGTTTCGCGTCGGATGACCAAGGAATGGTAGCGGGTGGCTTCGAAAGGCGATTCCATACCCTCGAAGAGGGCGTTTCCGAAGTGGTATATCTTGCTGATCTTGCCGTGCATTATCCTGTTTGCCCGGACCACCTCGCCGCCGAATGCCGCCCCGATGCTTTGATGACCCAAGCAAACGCCGAGCGTGGGGATGTGCCGGCTCAGTTGACGGATTACCTTGATCGAGATGCCAGCTTCCTGGGGGGTACAAGGACCGGGAGATACGACGAGATGGTCAGGATTCAGAGACCGGATGCCGTCGAGGTCGATCGCGTCGTTCCGGAATACCCGTACGTCATCCTCCATCTCACCCAGATATTGGACGAGGTTGTACGTGAATGAATCGTAGTTGTCAATGATCACGATCATGATTCAAGCCCTCTTTCAGCAAATTCGACCGCCCGGAACAGGGCCTTTGCCTTGTTAACGGTCTCCTCGTATTCTTTTTCCGGCACGCTGTCGTAGACAATCCCTGCACCCGCCTGAACATAGGCCACACTATCTTTGATGATCATTGTGCGGATGATGATGCAGGTGTCCATGTCTCCGGAGAAACTGATGTAGCCACATCCTCCGGCATAGGGACCGCGCCCCACGGGCTCCAGTTCGTCGATGATCTCCATGGCCCGTATCTTGGGCGCGCCGCTGACCGTGCCCATTGGGAACGTGGCGCGGAGCGCCGTGAAAGCATCTTCTCCGTCTTTCAATGTCCCCTCGATTTCACTGACGATGTGCATGACGTGCG
>JAWODE010000307.1:0-11977 GCA_046483455.1 Candidatus Hydrogenedentota bacterium
TGGAACCCCGGACGTCTGGCGCAAGGCCAGACGCTACGTCCGGAGTGACTATAGTGTCGTTTTTGGAAAAGCAAAAGTTCGAGGAATGTTCTTGCCCCAACTTCACCTGCTGGGTGTTGCGAAACACAGCGTTTGTCAGCGGTTGTCAAACAGTTCTCTCGAATTTACGTGTATTATCCGGCGATTGGGACCGGGCTCGGATTCGACATCTGAGGCCACGTGATTGCGCCATGGCAAGGCCCGCTATGCGCGGAAAATTGGCGAAAGAGGCAAGCCGCAGGTATTGTTTCGCAACCAGCATCCATGCTACCAAGAAGGCAGCGGCATAGGTTGCCATACGATTGAATGAAGGAGATGTCATGCTGAAGCGGCGCGATTTTTTGCGGAAATGCGGTCAGACGGCGGCGATGGCTGGTAGCGTGGCGCCCGCGTTGGGAGCGGCACAAAAGCAATCAACCGCCGCCCCCGCGCGAATTTACCACCAACCCGCACGGGAGATACCAGTCGAGAAACCGGTTGACGTGGTGGTGTGCGGCGCGGGTCCGGCAGGAGTGTCCGCGGCCATTGCAGCCGGCCGCATGGGCGCGAAAGTGCGGTTGATAGACGTCAACGGATGCTTGGGGGGCATCTGGACCGCCGGTCTGCTCTGCTGGATTCTCGACGCCAAGAATAAAAAAGGCCTGATGCATGAGATCATCGAGAAGCTCGATGCGCGCGGGTCGCTGTTCCGCGCTACCAAGCTGGCATACGACCCCGAAGTCATGAAACTCCTCCTCGAAGAGCTATGCCTCGATGCCGGGGTGGAAGTGCATCTTCACACGCGGGTGGTGGAAGCCGTTCGAAACGATGCGAACCGGCTTTCCTTGGCTGTCACCGAGTCGAAATCGGGCCGTCGGGCATTCGGCGGCTCGCTCTTTGTGGATGCGACCGGCGACGGCGATCTGGCGGCGCTGGCAGGCTGTGGATTCGACATGGGCCGGGAAAAGACGGGGGACGTCCAGCCGCTGAGCATGATCGTGTTGTTAACAGGGGTAACACGGGAGGGCATTGGGGAATTTGTGTGTGGGTTGCCCGAATCGGAGAGCCACAGTAAGGCCAAGAAGCGCCTGTTCGACGAAATGGCGCGGGCGGGGGTCGAGCCGTCGTATACGCACCCCAGCATTTTCCATATCCGCGACGATTTTTACTGCATGATGGCGAACCACGAATACGGCGTATTGGCTACGGAAGCCGACGCCATTACCCGGGCGACCATCCGCGCCCGGGCTGAAGTGCACTCGTTGGTAAACCATTTGAAAGCACTCGGCGCCCCCTGGAAAGATATGCAAATCGTCGCGACCCCCGAGCATATCGGCGTGCGGGAAGGGCGCCGCATTTACGGACGTTACACCGTCACCGCTCAGGACCTCATCGAGGGAAAGACCCACGAGGACGCGGTTTGCCGGGTGCGGTTTCCCGTCGACGTCCACTCGACCAACGCCAGTAAAACAAAAGCCATCATGAACGAAAAGGTACGTGCGAAGCCTTACGATGTTCCGTTCCGCGCACTGGTCGCACGGGACATCGATGGGTTGCTCATGGCAGGACGCTGTATCAGCGGCGATTTCATTGCTCATTCGAGTTACCGGGTGACCGGCAACGCCGTGCCCATGGGCGAAGTAGCCGGGGTCGCGGCCGCGCTGGCGTGCAACAACCAATGCCTGCCCCAGGGCCTCGAATGGAGCACCATTTCCGCGGCGCTCGCGTCCCTTCCGCGAGGATGAGGAAAAAACCAGCGAAATGTCGCGGTTGCACCCAGGGAGACGCAATCGTCTCAGTCCCTTCCCGAGGGTGTGGTATACTGATTTTAGAGGGTATATATTCCATTGCGATGTATTCAGATCGTTTATTCGGAGGCGCGGAATATCGCGGAGTTGACGAGCATTCAGGGAGGTAACGAAAATGCGATACCTCATATCCATAATACTGGTGTTGCTGGCAAGCGGGTGCGGGCTCGATTTGTTGGCGGGAACGGCGATCCAGGGAACGCTTCAGAAAGAAGCGGCCAGCGGAGCGAAGAAAGCCATTGATGACGCTCAGGACACCACCTCGCGCATGAGCATCGAGCAGGCCATTAATGCCTATGCCGCCGAAACCGGTGAATACCCGGAATCTCTCGACGTTCTGGTACCGGAGTGGTTGCCCCGGATTCCCCAAAAAGCGGACGGGACGGCGTATGGTTACGATCCCGAGACGGGGGCGTTGCTGGACGGTCCGGTGGAGCAAACGACTCCGGAGGCTGGGGCCGAATCACCCCCGGAACCCGGTCTGCTCGACTCCGTACCGCTGCGGGAATCGAACCAGGAACGGTTGCTTCGGATTCATGAAGCAATAACCGAGTATACCGTCGAAAAAGGCAAATATCCCCAGTCATTAAGGGCGTTGGTGCCGGACTATCTGCCAGAATATATCAAAACGAGGGACGGCCAGGATTTCAACTACGACCCCGCGACGGGGATTGTGTCGACCCCGGCGCCGTTGCCCGCGGGACTTGAAAGCAAAGCACCTGCCTCGGGACAACAGCAGCCCCGGCAACCAGCGCGACGCCGGCAACGGCGCACACCGGCGGCGGGCGGCGGCCCGATGGGTGAGGCGCTAACTGGTATCGGGATTCAGCAAGAGCTCAACCGCTCGGTCGGGGGCGGGGGCGCAGGCAGTACAGCCCGGCGGCACATGAGAAGGCGCTCGAACGAGGCCGTCAAGCGGCGCAACCGCCAACAGGAAGAAGCGTTGCGGGAGCTCAATCAATAGGCATAGACAGAGCTGCGGAGTGGCTCCGTCTCCAAAAACGAGCGGATGCGAGAGGATATACCATTTCCAGTGGACTCAGAAGAAAGAGACGTGACAGAAAGGACACCACGCGCGGGCGCTCCCGACAAAGCGCCGGAAGCGTGGCCGTCGTCAGATTACACGCGGCTACAGCCGCCGTGGAAAGCACCGCCGGTGGTCCCGTCGGATACGCTGGATGTGGTTGGCGCTGTCTGGCTGAGTCACACTGTGGGTACATGGCAATGGGACCTGCGAACTGACAAATGCCTCTGGAACACGTGCATGTTCGAGTTGCTGGGACTCGACCCGGCCACGAGTGAGGCCTCCGGCAAGACCTTCCTTAACCTGGTACATCCTGAGGACCGCCCCCGTTTTGAAGCGGCCATTGCGGAAGCCACGGCGGCATTGGGCCGTCTTGACGAAGAATTCCGGCTTGTGCGCCCGGACGGCGAAGTACGATGGCTTATGGCACGAGGTACCACAGTGCCGGATGAAAACGGCGTACCATCGGAAATGGTAGGCGTGAATCTGGATATCACCGAGCGGAAACGCGATGAAACCGAAATACACCAAGTGAACCAAGCTCTCGAGCACCGACTCACCACCCTTACGAAAACCGTGCGGCAACGTTCGAACCAATTAAAGGAAATGGCCGCTCACGTGGTTCAGGCCGAGCAGAGCGAGCGCAAGCGTATCGCAAGTCTTTTGCATGACAATGTGCAACAGACGCTCATCGCGGCCATTCTGGGTGCGGAAAAGGCCAAGCGCCAGACCAACAGCGCCTCGGCGCGGGAAACACTCACGAAAGTCATCAATGCCGTCCAACAAGTGATTGCCAGAACGCGGTTGCTCTCGATTCAGCTCGATCCGCCGATTTTGAGCCAGGGGACATTGTCCGAAGCGCTGTCTTGGTTGGCGAACAGTAAACACGAACAATACGGATTACAGGTATCGTATGAAGAAGCCGAGGGTATCGGTGCACCATCCGAAGCGGTAAAACATTTTCTCTTCGAAGCCGCCCGAGAACTCTTGTTCAATATTGTAAAACATTCCGGCGTTAAGAAGGCCACAATGAAGCTGGAGAGACGAGGTAGGGCCCTGCGCTTGTCCATTGACGATGAAGGGAAAGGGTGTGAGCCGGAGGCTCTACGCGATATCACGCGGCAAGGCGGAATGGGACTGGCCATGATTAAGGAGCGCGCAGCGGTTTTGGGAGGGAAATTCGACCTCAATTCTTCCCCGGGAAACGGATTTCACGCCGTTATCACAATACCGACCACGGAAAACAATAGTAGACAATAAGAGACTCGGCAACTATTTTTTTAGTTGTTTCTATCAAAAGAGCCCCGCGATATGCGGGGCTCTTTTATATAAGATATTATTTTGCGCCGGCCTACGTCAGGGTGCGACTTCGATCTCGACCTTTTCGCGGAAAAAATGGCCGATAATGAGAAGAATCACGAAACCACCGACCACGGCGACCGCCCCATTCATCCCGAGTCTCGAGTAGATGCTATAGAACGCACCGACACACGCCAGTATCGTTGAAAACGCCATAAGCACGTTCCATAGAACGCGTTTCGGACCTATGGGGGCGTCTTTGCCCAAGTATTTCCTCTGGTTCATGAGGAGGAAGAACGAGAGATAGGCAAACGGCAGCAAAGTCATGCAGAAAACCGACGTGGGCACGGCCAGCCACATCAGAGCCTCCTCCCAGAAAAGCGGGGCAAAAATAGCGACGGCAGGCATGAGCATGCCTACGCGCTGTTGCCAGCCTTTGGCAGGAACATCCAGCAAGGCGGAGAAACACAAGCCATTGATCAACATCAGCATGGTGGATGCGCCCATGGCCATTCCCAACACGCCCAGACCGAAGACGTATTTCGCGAATCGATCGCCCGTGATGGGCGCCAGGGCCGAGGAAAGGTTAAAGGCGTCGCGCTTCACCAGCATCGCCGCCATGCGCCGATCCGCTTCGGCCATCTCCGGGATCAGGGCGTTTAAGAACACTTCCTGACCTTTGTCCGAAAGAAGCATCATACCGATATCCGTGTACAGGGGGGTGAGAGACACAGTATCGAAGGTTATGCTTTCCATATCGGTGGCAACGCCGCCCGTCTCTTCCGCTTCAAGCCTGCGTTGCAGATTCTCCTCGTCGGCCAAGGTTACCAGCGCAGCGTTAATCCGTGCGACGACGTGCTCTCTACGTTCCTCGGGGATTTTGGTGAATACCTCGGCAGCCCCTTCCGCCATGATGCGGTCGCGCATCAAGGCCTTGTATCGTCCAACGAGATCGACGTGCGGCTCGATAACATTGCCGTCAGCATCGATAACCTGGCCCATTTCATTCATCGTCTGCTCTTCTGTCAGGGGCACGAACCCTTCCGCCGGCTCCGCGTGAAACTGACTGGCGGAAGCCACCACAACGCAACTTGTGGCAAGCAGGAATGGGAAAAAGAGCCCCGTCGACAGATCGAAGATAGCCAAGCCGCGGAAATCGCGGTCCCATCCCTTGCGCAACATGGAATAGGGCAGCAGGAAGGTCATGTTGATACCGACCGCCGTGGCGCCTGCGCTGATCATCACGTCGCGCTGCTGACCCACGATCATATCGGACCAAAAACTCTGGAATGCTGGAACCACCGCGGCAATCTGGTCCGAGAAAGCTTGCACGGGCTCTGTGAGCAGCCTCGGGTGAAAAACGAACCCGCCAAGAATATTCCCTAACACAATTTGGCCGGTGGCCACGAGCCTCACAACAACGGCAATAAAGGAAAGGACCGTCATCCCCACCATAATTTTGACGAGGGTCTCGAAAATCTTTACGCCTCGACCACCCACGCTATACAGCATGCCCGCGGACAAAGCGACGCCAAGAATAATGGCCGCAGCCACATAAACCCCAGCGCCGCCAAGTAGACCGCTTTCGCCCAGAATTCCCGTGAACAGATTCTGGCGCAAAGCCGCCATGCCCAGCGAGTATTGGGGAATGGACCAGACAATGTTGGCGGCCATCGAGGCAAACAGCCAGCCCCAGCCCAACACCGGATTGACGTGGCGGTTGATGGCTTTCAAGGGCGTCTCGTCGGTGCTCAAGGTCACGTACGAGATGGCGCTGAGCATGATGATGCCGGCAATCATGGCCAAAGGCTGAAGCCAGAGGAACGCGAAGCCGCCCAGTACGCCCAAATACATGCTCGACGACAACGACCCGCCGCCAAGGGTGATGGCGCTCTGGAGCCAGCCGGGCCCCGATAACCGGACAAATACGCCCGCTAGAGCTCCCTTCCCCTTCTTGCGGGCTTCGATGATCATCTCGCGGTCCCGCTCGATGCGCGGGTTCATTGAAAGTTCGCTTTTCTTTCGCGCTTCTTTCTGAGCCATGATGCCTCTCTCTCCTCTCTCGTGACGTCCGGGTTACCGGTTGTATCAGCACTCTCCTTTAAAAGACGCCGCGTAAATGCATGCAAGGATTGGGTACATCAGAAGACGCACAGTACCCGATCTGGATAGACCATCATCAACTTGCGACCGAAAATACATACTACTCCCCTTCTCGCTGCCCACATAATGAGCAGAACGCGCATGTTTTTTCAAGCCCCCGATTTCGAACCCAGCAGGTTTCACGAGCTTGCCGCCGCCAGAAACGCCTCGATGTTTTCGGTGGGCACACCGGGGGGCATACCGCCCCCGCAGGACAGGATAAGGCCGCGCGTAGTATCAACACTTCCAAGGACTTCCTTGACGACCTCGCGTACCTCTTCCGGCGTCCCCTCGGCCAAGACGTCGCGGGGCGGAATATTACCGAGCAGCGCGACATCCGGCCCCGCGGCCTCTCGCATCTCCTTTATCGTATGGTTGTGCGAGAAATTGAAGAGATTGATGTTAATCTCCGCAAGATGGGGGGCACAGATCATGCCCTCCGCATCGTTGTGGAAGAACCGGACTTGGGCATCGACAGCCTCGAAAACGCGCTTCAGATAGGGTTTGGCAAATTCGGCGAAATCGTCCGGTCCGACGAAACCGGCCAGGTCATCAAGAACCAACACGCCGTCTATGGATGGAAATGTCGCTGCCTGGAGTTTCAGCCAATCCTCGAGATAGGCGGTAATGGTATCGAGAAGGGCGTGCGATTCGTCGGGATGCATCTTGAGACCGATAAAAAACTCCGTGTTGCCGAGGAAGAATCCCGCGATGTTCAGCGGACCTCGCGCCACGGCGAACCGGATGGCGTGGCCGGCCTCTTCGATACGGGGTTGGAAATGCTCCAAGCGCTTCAACACAAAAGGAGCGAGTCCGTCGGTTTTGGGATTCGGTTTTTGCAGTGAGGCGACTTTCGTGATGTCCTCGAGCACCTTTTCCGCAAAAGGGAATTCGTTTTCGTAGAAGATACACTTCGCCCCGAACGCTGAAGGTTCGCTACACATGCCGTATTCCGCCCAGAATCCCGGCAGAAACAGAATGTCCGGGAACCGCTCGATGGCCTGCATATTAGCTTCAAACCAGCGCGTTTCGTCGGCCAGGTAATCGAGAATCGACATGCCGGCCCAGTTAGGCAGCCAGGGACTATCGATAATAAAGCCCACAGGCGGCGGCGTAAGCGATTCACCATTCACCACCGCCAGCAACGTTTTCCATTGTTCCTCAATCATACGTCACCTTTCGCTGGTTATCGTTCTTCCAAAATTACTCGGTCAGCAGCGGAAACTCCGTCACGCGGAGATTGGTGCATCCATAGGGAATGAGAACCAAGTCGGTCAATGGTTGCTCAGAAACTACAGGACTTTGAGGCGGCGGGGCGGCGGCGTTCTTTTCGAGCAACCACTCGGGCACCATCCGGCCTTTCATGGTGGCAATGAGCGGCGCGCCCTCGGGCGAAAACGGCACGTCGCCCACGGGACGTTCCTCGAACACCATGGACGACGCAGGTTCGTCCAGATTGACTGCAAGTCCATAATTCCAGTGCGTGGTAGGAAATACCTCCCAATCCGCATGCGGTTCTTCCCCGCGGAGATATTTCCAGTATTCGCCAATCTTCAAACAGTAGACGAGGGGGCCGCGCTCGATGGCCACGGCATCGTTGTAGCGCCGCTCCACCCGAACGGGCATCGGGAAGCGCAGGGCAAGAACTGTCGTCCCGCTCCATTCACGGGAAACAACATGAAACGTGCCGGAGGCAACCCTTTGCGTCTTCCCCTCCCCCACGCGCACCTCGGCGGTTTCGGTCCAGCCGGGGATGCGCAACGCCAGAGGAAACTGCACCGATGTGTTTGTCGACACCGTGATGCCGATGACCTCTCTGAAAGGATAGTCGGTATCCACGCGGACCTCGACCTCAGCATCGCTGATTTCGGTCGCAACTTCGCATGGCGCGTATGCAATAGCGGCGAGGCCGTCATCCGACGTGCGCATCCAGAGATGGGTGGCGAATTTGGGCCAACCCTGGTGCATGTTGGCGGTACAACACCCGTAATTGGGTTCCAGTCCGAATAAATTCGCATCTGCACCATTGGTCGTGTAGACGCGATCGTCGCTGACCTGGCAGACAACCTGGTTCGCTTGTTGATCGTATTGGTGGGCCCACATGTCCGGCTTAAAGGTAGCCGGAAGGGCATTAAATGCAATGCGTTCGAGGCGGTCGGCGAAAAAGACATCTCCGATAATGGCCGTGGCCATCTCCAGCGAAAACATGTACTCGACGACCGAGCACAATTCGGTTCCCTGAGAAGGCATTTTTCCCGCGAAGCACTCATCGCCGGTGAAGACGCCCGAGAATTGTCCGTGGTACCGATCGAGTTCGGCTATTGCATGCCGCGTAGCATTTTTGAGTGCCGGGTCGCCCGTTTGACGGTACCATACGGCCGGGGCCTTCACGGCCATGGCGTTGTTGACGACATGACTCTCGTGGCGCCATTTGTCGACCTTTCCCTTGAAAGGTAAATCCTGGAAATGGGTCAACCAATCCTGTCCCTGTTCCTGAGCCTGGGCGGCAAGATCGAGCAGCCACGATTCTCCGGTACGATCATACAGCCAGTGAATGCTGACAACGAGGTCCTGCCATCGCGATTTGTTCCAATCGAAAAGGGGACGCTCATCGAGCTGTCTGTCAAGCGTTCTCAGGAACCGTTGCATGGCAGGGATAACTCGTTCGTCGCCGGTGGCTTCGTGGTATTGCGTAAACACTTTGAGCATAACGAAGACAGGCCAGGGATCGCGCGGCTTGTATTTGCGCCGGGGGGTAATGCTTTGCTCTGGACCGAGCCAGCCGTCCTCCTGCTGGTGCTCGAGGATATAGTCGAGGTAGCCTTCGATTCGGGTCTTCAATTCGGTGTCATCCAGCAGGTACGCCAGAGGCACGGTGCCGTCCAGCCAGTAGGGCATGCGTTCCCATCCTTCGGCCTCGCCGCCGATCCACCCGCTGTCCTGAATATCCGGCCAGAAGAGGTCAAGATGGCCGCTCAGGCCATTGGCCTGGATACGCAACTGGTGCTCGAGCCAGCCTGTGGGCCGTATGGTACCCAAGGGAAGGGGCCGAAACGCCAAAGGATTCAATGCGGATGCCTGATGGGTCTCGGGCTCCTGGACCGCCTGCGAATCGGCGGCCGACGCTGCTAGACACATGAGCAATGGCGCCGTCGAACAAATCAAGAGTGTTCGCATACTGATTCCTCGTTGGCCAGTGGCCCCGTTCCGTGAATTCTCCAAAAACGATGTTGCAGCGGTTCGGCAACCGCAAAAACATACGGTAACAACAATGAATTTGGGGGGCTTCGTGCTGGAAGCCCCCCAATAGTGGCCTGTTTAGAATTTGCCGTAGAGCGGTCCGAAGTTGCTGCAGGCGCGGTAATCCGCCCCCATCGGGTCCTGTGCGCCGAAGGCCGACCATGCGCTGGGCCGGAACACGTCGGCTCCCTCCACGTTGTGCATGCACACGGGGATACGGAGCATAGACGCCAAGGCAAGCACATCAGCGCCGATGTGGCCATAGGCGAACGCCCCATGGTTGGCCCCCCAGTTGTACATGACCGAATACACGTCGCGGAACGGTCCCTCGCCGGTCACCCGCGGCGCGAACCACGTGGTCGGCCAGCCGGGGTCGGTCCGTTCGTTAAGCTTTGCATGAACGTCGTCCGGCAAATCGCAGGTAACGCCTTCCGCCAACTGCAACACCGGGCCAAGGCCCTTCACAAGGTTGATCCGAATCAACGTGACGGGCATGCCGCCCTTGGTCAGGAAACACGAGGAGAAGCCGCCGCCGCGGAAATACTCGCGGTTTCCGGGAACCCATGTGGTGGCTTCGAGGCAGGCCCTGGCCTCTTTCGCATCGATTTCCCAGAAGGGTTTCATGACGGGCTTGCCTTTGATTGTCTGGCGTCCGCTTCCATCGAGGGTCGCCGCGCCCGAATTGATGAGATGGATGAGCCCGCCGGCAGCGTCTCCGGAGAGTTCATAACCGGTCACGCGTTTCACGGCGTCGGGACTCCAATAAGTCCGCACATCCGCAAACACTTGGGCGGTGTTCGTGAGAAGGTACCCGAAAATCATCGCCGTGGCGTTAAGGCAATCGTTCTCGGTGGCCATGAGGTAAGGAGCACGGATACCGTTCCAGTCAAACGACGAATTGAGCATCGCTTCCATGAAATCACCATTGGGAAAGTGATCGGTCCACTGGCGCTGGCCCTGGAACCCCGCCGCCAGGGCATTACGTCCGAGGGCTTCTTCGCCCCACCCCATCTTCGCGAGTTTGGGATTGCCGGCCATCAGGTCCCGCCCGATGAGAAACATTTTTACGCAGGTTTCCCACACTTTATCCTTCTGTTTACGGCTGAATCGAAGCGGTTTGGGATTGCCGTCTTTGCCCTCGTTGCAATTCTTTTTCACCCATTTGAGGGCTTTTTCAAACTCTTTTTTGTCGTAAATCTCTTCGTCCATACGGCGGATGAACTCCGACATATCAACGGTCTCGACGCGCATGCCAAGATAACTTTCGAAGAAGTCGTGGTTAACCACCGAGCCCGCAATACCCATAGAGACGTTGCCCAACGAGAGATAGGATTTGCCGCGCATGAGGGCCGCGGCCAGACCCGCGCGCGCGAACCGCAGCAGCTTGTCCTGTACGTCCGCCGGAATCGACGTATCGCCGGCGTCCTGCACATCGCGCCCGTAAATACTGAATGTCGGCAAGCCTTTCTGGTTGTGGCCCGCCAGGACCGCCGCGAGGTACACCGCGCCCGGGCGCTCGGTACCGTTGAATCCCCAGACCGCTTTCGGGGTCAACGGGTCCATGTCCATCGTCTCCGAGCCGTAACACCAGCACGGCGAGACGGTGATCGAGACTCCCACGCCTTCTTTGGCAAACTTATCAGCCGCCTGGGCTGCCTCGGCCACGCCGCCGATACACGAGTCCGCAATTACGCATTGGACCGGAGCGCCATTGGGATAGCGCAGTTTTCGGGTCAACAGCCTCGCCACGGACTTGGCCATGCTCATGGTTTGATTCTCGAGGGATTCGCGAACGCCCTTGCGCCGGCCGTCAATGGCCGGACGAATGCCAATCTTCGGGAAATCGCCAATCCAACGGTTCTCGCCTACGGCTGTGTTTTTCTTACTCATGGTCTTCCTCCACTTATTCTTTTACGGTTATGCGCGGAGTCTTCCCCAGTACCTGAAAGGTGACGCGCCAAAACCTAAAGATCGCCTACCCATAACGGTAACGCTTTGGACATCAGAAGGCAAATGCATCGAGGGCGGGGCAATCGCACTCAATTGCCTCCAGGGACAGGCCATAGGGGCTCGGAGCGGCAAGGGACCCAACCACAAAGGAACAAAGTCACCAAGCAGGATTACTTGTAACGCCTTTCTGGCTTTCATTGCTACGTGCATCCCCGGGCCCAAGAAAACCGCGAGTTAGCAAGAGAGAGAAAGAGTGCTCGACCGGATTGACCGGATTGACAAGATGGGGCGTTTGGACACCGTAACTGGTTTATGTTTTGTAACATGGCCGTCTCGGCCATGATCCGTCACGGGCGAGACGCCCGTGTTACGTGTTTTCGTGGTTCAATTTCAAGAGCATTTCAACGCAGAGACGCGGAGAGCGCTGCGGGGAGGCGCTGGCGCAGGCCAACGAGGAACTGGCGCTGATGAACGAGCGCCTGGAGATGACGCGCTC
>JAWODE010000417.1:0-2961 GCA_046483455.1 Candidatus Hydrogenedentota bacterium
GTGCCGGAAAAGAATTTCGCTGAAGCTGCACCGCCGGAAATCGCCGAAGTTGATTCGGAAGCGGAAGACCGTGCGGTAGCCGAAGAGGAAGCGGAGGAATCCGCAGCCGCTGTTACCGAGGACGACGGATCGCCGGAGGCATTGTTGCGGGTCGCCCAGGAAGCGGTGGCTTCGGGACGTGGCACGGAAGCCAAAGTCTACGCCATGCGAGCGGCCGCTGCCTTTGCCCAGCGTGAGGCGCATCAGGCCCAGCAACGCTTAAGCGATATCGAGCGCCGTATCAATGAGGGTGGGGCGCAAATCGAAGCGGCGCGGGGCGAGTTACGCGGGGCCGAAGAAGCGGTCGTCGAGGCCGAACAGAAAACCAAGGAAAGCGAAAAAACCCTGACGGCCCGCGGAGACCAAACCCGCGAAGTCCAGGAGCATCTCGAGTCGGTCGATACGGAAATCGCGGAATTGGATGAACGTATTCGCGAATTGCAAGCTCAGCGCGAGGCCGCGGCCGAACGCCGGGCCGAGACCGACGAAGAACTGAACCGGAAACGGGCTGAAGAGTCGGACGCCGAAGCCACGCTCGGTTCACAACGGTCCGAGGAAGACGAGGCGCGGAACCGTCTCGAGGAAGCGCGGCAGAAAGTCAAAAATCTCGAACGGAAACGGGTCGAGCTTGAGCTCGAGATGGAGCGTGCGCGGGATGTGCTGGCCCGTCAGCAAAGCTCGCTCGAAGATATCAAGGAAACGATCACCCAGCTGAAGAATCCGGATGGGGCGGGTTCGGGTGAGGTGGACGAGCTTCTGTTCTAGGTCCGGTTCAGACAGAAGCGCGTAAATGGCATTTAAGGAATGATAAGGGAGTACGTGCGCGTTGGGGACCCGGCATAGGGGAATCGGGCAACGCGCTTTTTTTAACGGTATCGAACGAGATGGGGAACTGTGCGGCATCGGGCAGACATTGTTGGAGCGGTTGATTTTGGTTCACGCGAAATCCGCGTGCTGGTCGGGCGCCAGGAATCGGACGGGGCCGTGCGCATCATCGGCCATGGCACCGCACCGGGACATGGCTGCATTTCACAGGGCGTGATCCAGGACCGCAATGCGGCGCAGGTGGCGCTCCGGAAGGCCTTGATCGACGCGGAAAAAGAAGCGCGCACCAGGGTACGGTCCCTCTTCTGCGGCATCAACGGCAAAAACGTCGAGACGTTCATTCGCGAGGGCAACGTGAAGGTCGAGGGGGACTTGGTCGAACGGGCGCACATGGCCGAAGCCCGCGACATCGCCTCGCGCGACATCCTGGCCCCCGGCAAACATATCGCGTCGTCGATCTCGGCCCAGGAATGGTACGTGGACGATCTGCGCGTGCTCGATCCCATCGGCATCTGCGGGCAGGTGCTCAAAACACGCGTGCATTTCGCGCGACTCCCCGCCGCTATTGAAGACAACCTGGTTGCATGCATCGAATCGCAGGGCCGTGAACTCGAAGACATCATTTTCCTGCCGTTGGCGGCCTCGTTGGGGACCCTGACCCCCGAGGACATGGAACTCGGGGTGGCGGTGGTCGATCTCGGGCGCAGCACGACGGGCCTTTCGGTCTTTCGCGATTTCCGTATTCTCGGGACCCATAGTTTCGAATGGGGCGGCTACCACCTTACCCGCGACGTTGCCGCCGGTCTCCAGGTCACGTTCGAGGAAGCCGACGAGCTGATCCTCGAATACGGCATTTCCGACGAGTTTATCCAGCGCGAGTTCAGTCAAGAAGACAACGACGAGGAACCCGAACCCGAGCCCGCCGGCCCGGCGCCCCGCCACCGCGACCGCAAGGAACCCGTTCGGATCAAGCTCAAAACAGTTGTTTCGGGCGCACCCTCGATTGTCGAACGCGGCGAACTCGATGTGATCATTTTCGAGCGCGCCAAGGAATTATTGGTGAAGATTCGGCAGCACCTTTATGCCCGGGGCCTCGCGAAGAACCTTGTGCGCGGGATCGTATTAACGGGGGGCGCCAGCGTCATCAAGAATTACGTTGCCTTGGCTGAAGCCATCTTTCAGGTTCCCGTGCGCGTAGGACTGCCCGATTCGGTCGAGATTCTACCGCACGAGGTCAAGGCACCCGAGTTCGCGGCCGGCGTCGGCATTGTCCGGCACGCCTTCGAATACCGCAACGCCGCCCGCAACGGCCGCGTCGAAGCCCGTGGCGCCATGCGCTCCAGCGCCAAACGCCTGGTAGGGTTTTTGAGGAAGTATTTTTTTTAGGCACGTGGACACTTGGGAAACCCGCCAAATGGCCCAAGGGACCAAAAGGACCTAGCGCGGTCGCTGACCGCAACCAACCCCCGGAGTTTGCCACCACGGATTTCACGGATGACACGGATAAGACCAGGAAATGCCACACCCCCTATGCGCCGGAGGAAGTTGAGAAGTTGGCTCAGTGTTGGGTTCGGAGCCCCGTCAGGGGCGGTAGGTAGTAGCCCAGGCCAAGCCACGCGGGTACGCATGGCGCAGTCCTGGGTTTGCGTCACCCCCTCTGCAAGTCCCGCAGGGACGGCAGAGAATCCCCTTGGACTGTAGAAACACTGCCCTTCCCGTTGTGTCGCGGCAATCTCACGCGCCTTTCCTTTCAGGTTGCTGCATTGAACGCGAAAAAACCCTCGCGACAGCGAACCATGAGCCGTTGGACTCAACCGTAGATCATGAAAATGCCGCCAAGCACGCTCCGGCAACGGAGGACGGGCATTCCTGCCCGTCCTTAAGATCACCGCGGAAGGATACGGCCGCGCTCCTTATCATACTGAACGGCGAGGGCGCCGGTCCCACACCGGACAACTTTTCGAGGCAGCGAACCATGAGCCCTTGGGCTCAACCGTAGACTGTGAAATGCCGCCAACCACGCTCCGGCAACGGAGGACGGGCATTCCTGCCCGTCGATAACACCACCGCGGACGGACACGTCCGCGCTCGTTGTGA
>JAWODE010000428.1:0-2633 GCA_046483455.1 Candidatus Hydrogenedentota bacterium
CCCCGGCGGAGGTCGAACTGCCCCGGACCATCGAGTCGATGTTGGCGGTGGTCGAGGAGGTCTCGCCGACACGGGTGGTGCTCGATTCCATGGCCGAGCTCCGCGCGATGGCGCAAAACGAACTCTGGTACCGCCGGCAACTGATGACATTGAAAAACCATTTCGCCGACAGGGATTGCTCTGTGCTCATAATTGAAATCCCGGCGGATCACGAGACGCTGAATAGCGTGGCAAGCGGCGTGCTCGAGATGCAGCAGGTCGCCCCGCTTTATGGACCCGACCGCCGAAAACTCCGCGTGAGCAAAGTCCGCGGCCGCGATTTCACTACGGGGCACCACGACTACAAAATCCGCACGGGAGGCATCGACGTATTCCCCCGGCTCGTGGCAGCGGAACATCGCCGACGGTTCAAACGCGAAGTGGTCGCAACAGGCCTCGAGGAACTCGATACCATGTTGGACGGCGGTCTTGTCCGCGGGACCAGTACGCTGCTCATAGGCACCAGCGGCACGGGCAAATCGCTGGTGGCCACGCAGCTTGCAGTCGCCGCGGCCGAACGCGGCGAACGTTCCGCCATGTATGTATTTGACGAACGGGTGCAAACCCTCCTTCAGCGCGCTGAGGGCGTCGGATTGCCCCTCGAGCAGCATATCGACGAGGGCACAATTGAGGTGCGCCAGGTGGACCCGGCGGAGCTCACTCCGGGCGAATTCAGCGACCTTCTCAAAACATCGGTCGAGAAAGAGGGCATCCGCCTTGTGATCATCGACAGCCTCAATGGGTATGCCTACGCCATGCCCGAGGAACGATCGCTCTGCGTGCATTTGCATGAACTCAGCAGTTATTTGAATCAACAGGCCGTTACCTCCGTTTACGTGATGACCCAGCATGGAATGCTTTCCGAGGGTAGCGTTTCTCCTTTCCATGTCAGCTATATTTCCGATACCGTGGTGCTGTTTCGGCATTTCGAGTTTGGAGGAGAAATTCACAAGGCTTTGGCGGTATACAAAAGCCGCGCCAGCGCACATGAATCATTCATTCGCGAACTGAAAATATCGTCGGAAGGCTTAGTTCTGGGTCCCCCGCTCACGGAGTTTCGCGGCGTGCTCGCCGGCACGCCCATATTTTTGGGAGAAACATTGCATGGCGACCCTGGAGACACCGGCGCTGGAAGAGGCTGAATGCCGCCTCGAACAGCGCATCCTCGTTGCGGCCCCCACCGGCCGCGATGCCGGGATTCTCTGCCAAATAACCCGTGAAGCCGGCTTCGAGAGTCTTGTCTCTACGCAGCCCGAGGAATTATGCCGCGCAATCGACAAAGGCGCGCCCACCGCCATTCTCGCCCAGGAAGCGCTCTCGAAAGAGATGTGCCGGGCATTGACGGAAACCCTTTCGCGCCAGCCCGAATGGTCCGATTTTCCCCTCATCATATTGGCGGCCCCGGCTAGCGTCCAAGATGGGCAGGGAAGATGGGCGAATTTGTTCAAGTCATCCGCGCACGTCGTCGTGCTCGAACGGCCGGTCCGGAAAGTCACCCTGGTCAGTACGGTCCAAGCCGCGGTCCAGTCGCGGACCCGGCAATACCAGGTGCGCGACGAACTACTCGAGCGACGCCGCACCGAAAAGGCCCTGCGTGAAAGCGAAACGAAATACCGCCGGCTTTTCGAGGACAACATCATCGGGATGGTGGTCGCCGACGAGGAGAAGGGGATTTTCGAGGCCAACGAACGGTTTCTTTCCACGATCGGATACACGCGGGAGGAATTCGAGGCCGGCGCATTCGACTGGTGGACAAACACCCCCCCAGAACACCACCGTAAAGATGAAGAAGCTTTGCGGAAACTGCGGGAAAAGAGTTTCTTTGAACCCTTTCAAAAAGAATTCGTTCGCAAAAACGGCACGCGCCTGCCATTTTTGCTGGGCGGCACGAGAATTGCCGTGGAGCCGCTGACGTGGATGTGTTTCGTGCTCGATTTGACGGAGTTGAAGCAGGCCGAGGATGCCCTGAAAGCCTTAAACCAGACGCTGGAGGAGCAAGTGGCGGCACGGACGGCTCAGTTGCAGCGGCAAAACGCCCGGCTCCGGAAGCTTGCCAGTCAACTGACGGAAGCCGAGGAACGCGAGCGCCGAAAACTTGCCCAAACGCTCCACGACGGTCTCCAACAGCTCCTTATCGCGGGAAAAGTTCAATTGTCGTTAAGCCGGAGTGGCCGGGCGGGGGCCATCAAACGGGCCGAGAAGTTTCTCGATGAGGCGATAGCCGCCTCGCGATCGCTATCCTACGAACTCAGTCCCCCCGCCTTGCGGACGTCCGACCTGCCGAAGGCGCTGGAATGGCTCGCGGCATGGTTCCAAAAGAATCACCGTTTTAACGTGGCGCTAACGGTTTCGAACGGTTTTCCGCCGCTACCGGAGAGCATCAAGACCCTCCTTTTCAACGCCGTGCGCGAATTGCTCCTCAACGCCTTGAAACACTCGGGAAGCACAACGGCTTCGGTGGTACTCGAGACGAAACAGCCTAACTACGTTTGCATCCGGGTCGGCGATGACGGCAAGGGCTTCGATCCTGGAAAAATCGCGCCGCAGGGGGAGGAAATGCACGGTCTGGGCTTGTTCAGCATCCGGGAACGGGT
>JAWODE010000447.1:0-13941 GCA_046483455.1 Candidatus Hydrogenedentota bacterium
TAGCCACATAGCCATCGAACAGTTCGAGCATATGATTGTGGTCCGGCGCCCACGGCAGCTCGTTGTCGAGGAAATAGCCCACAATCATGGGGTCTCCGACATGCTCTTCGACTTTTTGGGCGGTGTCCTCGACATACTCCTTAAACTCAGGCGAGTAAAAGTCAGGCATCAAGCCTTCCTTCTTCCAGCTGCTGAACCAGAAGGAGCGAGTCAGGTTCAGAATCGGGGTTCTCGGAAGATAGGGACTGACTTCGTCAACGGACCAGGCCCCGATCGTATTGAATCCCCAGTTCTCGAGCCGTTCGCACACCGCCTCGGCCCATGCTTCCGGGGTGCCGTATTTCGCCAAGACGGCTTCTTCGTAAGGCCTCTCGCCAGTCACCTTGCCGGTACAGCCGTGCCACGTCACATGGTTCACGCCGATCGAGAGGAAAGGTTCGCCTTCCGGTGTCACAAACCACCACCGACCGTTTTCTTCCTCGAGACGAAAATAGTCTCCAGACTTGAACTCGGGGTCGGGTATGTCCTGCCCCAACGCTGCCTCGACGGAATCAACCGAGTCCCTATGGCAGCATTGCAAGGCCGAGCCGGCTACCAGTACAAGCAGGCAACAGCAGGTAGCATGCGCGGTACGTGTCATTCTCGGACCTACTCCTTTCCCACCGGCTCTGGTTCCCTTCAAAAAGCGGCCGGAATGTAGCCGAAGTTACGGCGTTTTCTCCAAAAGCCAGTTCACCTCGTACACCCCGAGACTAATGTGAGCGGTCCCCTCGCGCTCATAAAGGCACCCAACGCGGCCATCGGGTAGTATGGTAAGACAGCTGTAGCCGAAGTACTCGGGGTAGATCATCCGCTTGACCGGCCACGTTCGCCCGCCATCCTTGCTGACGAAAATCGTGCCGTTGCTTCGCGAGTCCGTCGTGTTTGGAAGCGATACCAGCACCAGTTGGCCGCCTCCGGTAGGGTCGGGACACGCAATGATACTGCCCATACAGCGCGGTGCGGTGAGCTCGCAATCGAACCGCATCGGTTGCCAGGTTTCCCCCCCATCGGTGCTGACCGTCACCTTCCGGCAAGGCTTGTCGGTGGTGCCGCGGGCGTTCATGAGGATGCGTCCGTCCGCGAGTTCAACAATTTGCGCTTCGTTGGCGTATCCTTCGACATCGCCCTGGGGCACGCGCTCGCCAAGGTGCCACGTCTTGCCGCCATCGTCGCTGAACGCGGCGCAGTTATGCCAATAGCGGTCTCCGCCGCCGTCCGGCATGACTTCGTAGAGGGGCCACACAATGCGACCCTTGTGTTCGCCGTACTCGAGTTCGATGCCGATCCCGGGACTTCCCAGGCTGACAACGTCTTCCCGGCGCAAGGCGCGGGTAACATCTTCCGGTTCCGACCATGTGGCGCCATCGTCGTCGCTATAGGTGAGGAACGACTGCGTATTCGTTGGACCGCCATACCCGAGGTCCGCCATCTCGGTATGGGCCATTTTTCGGGTGTGATACCCCTTCGGATAGCGCTGGAATAGAAGCAGCACGCGGCCGTTTTTCAGAGCGACCGCGCAGGGATCGTTGAGCGAATCGCCGCCCATCTCCGAAATGACCTGCACACGGCCCCACGATTCCCCACTATCCATGCTGCGTCTCAGGATAATGTCGTTTTCGGAATGGTCGCCGCCTTGGCGGCCTTCAGCAAACGCCAGAAGCACGCCGTTTTTTGTCGTCACGATGGCCGGAATGCGAATATGCGGATACCCGCCGTCTCCCCGCGAGAACACGTCCGCAATGGGCTCAGTCGGGCCCTGGACTGCGGTTTCTTTCCCCTCTTCCGCGGCCTGGCTACCAACTTGCGCCAATAGCAGAAGCATGGCGGCCGCCCCGAGAAAAACGGTGCATCGGGCGATACTATTTCGCTGCATGACAGTTCTCCCTCGTGCTTGAAAGCCTATTCGAGCAACACAGAGCTGTTCTTCCAGTACGAGCATGCACAATCCCGGCGTGTGCCGCAAGTCCCGCGTCATGATATCATGCTCCCTATGGTCTGAGTTTTGACAGGGGGAAGACTTGTTCATTGAGGAGAGCCCGGCATGAACCATCAAGCCACCACACGCCGCAGTTTTCTCAAGCGGTCCGCCGCATTGGCCGCCGCGCCATGGATTGTCCCCTCGACGGTGTTCGGCGCAAACGCGCCCAGCAATCGCGTCACCATTGCGCATCTCGGCGTGGGCAGCCGCGCCAATGCCCTCATTGGCATGTTTGTACGCCACGAGGACGTGCAAATCCTAGCCCTCTGCGATTGCTTCAAGAACCGTCGCGAAGAAATGCGCGAGAAGCTCAATGCCAAGTACGGCGGCGATGTGGTAAAGGCTTATGCCGACTTCCGCGACGTGCTGGCCCGCGACGACATCGACGCCGTGGTCATCGCAACGCCCGATCACTGGCATGTACCGCTGGCGGTCGCCGCCGCGAAGGCCGGTAAAGATATGTACGTCGAGAAACCCCTCGGGGTGAGCATGCCGTGGGCCGAGCATTTGCGCAACGAGTTAAAGGCCCACGAATGCGTCTTCCAGTACGGCACCCAGCAGCGTTCCGACGCCAAGTTCCGCCTCGCCTGTGAATTGGTCCGCAATGGCTACATCGGCGAGGTCGAGCGCGTCGAAACGTGGTGCCCGGACATGAGCTCGCAGTTCGACGCATTCAGCGTAAAGCCCTACGGCTCGAGTGAACCCGCCGAACCGCCCGAGGGGTTCAACTACAACATGTGGCTTGGGCCCGCCCCCGAGAAACCGTATACCGTCGACCGCTGCACGCAATTCGGCGCGTACCACATCTACGACTACGCGCTGGGATTCATCGCGGGGTGGGGCGCACATCCCCTCGACATCGCCCAATGGGGACTCGGCAGGGACCATACCAGTCCCGCATATTACGAAGGGACGGGCAAAATTCCCGTGGGCGGTCTGTGCGACACCATTGAATCGTGGGACGTCCATTGCGAATACGACGATGGCCTGCCGATGCGCTTTATGGGAAGCCGTGTTGCGCAACCCGTCGTGAGCGCCTACCGGAAATGGGTCGATCACGGCACCACATTCTTTGGTAGCGAAGGCTGGGTCAGCGTCGACCGGTCCGCGATGTTCACCAGCGATCCCAAGCTGGCCGAGCTTCAACGCAAGCCGGACGATGTACACCTCAAAGTCTCCGAGGGGCAAGAACGCGACTTTATCGACTGTGTCAAAACGCGCGAAGAGACCATCAGTTCCATCGAGTCGGCCATGCGCTCCGACGCGATCAGTCATCTCAGCGATCTGGCGATTCGGGTGAACCGCCCCATTCGCTGGGACCCGAAACGCGAGCGCGTCATCGACGATCGCCGCGCTGCACGCCGCCTCTGGCGTTCTCTCCGAGACCCCTGGAACCTCAAAGAACCCATGGTCACCGAGGGATGGGAGGCCTGAGACAGTACATGGTTCGCCACCCTTAGAAGTCAAACGTTTTGTGGACCGCGTGGACGTGGTGAATTCTCGCTATGGCGGGGTTCGCCTTCCTTTGCTCCGTCCCGAGGTAATGGCGAAGACTTGAAAAGCCATTGGTTTTCAAAGCCCAAAACCTCGGGACATGCATGACAGGCATTTGTAGCGCGGGCGGTTCGTGTGAAGATGCAGTCTGGAAACCTGCACCACAACATCTGAAAACCAACTGGGGGGTTGGAAAACCTGCCCTCCGTTGCCGAAACGGACGTCAAGCATTGTGCGCAGAGGGTGGTCATGTGCCGGGCGTTTACCCCGCGAGATGGGGAGAAAATTGTCGCCCGTTTTAAATTCATTCCAAGGTAATTTCAACGCAAAACCGCGCAGGACGAACAGAAAACAAACCGTGAATCCATCTGCGTTATCCCCGGATGCCCTCCTTGGCCTTTCTGCTTTGTGTGCAAGAAAGCAGTAATGCCGCGGCTCATTCATCGGCGAATGCATCCGGAATATGGCGAATGTCGGGTTTACCGGCTTCGGGAATCACAACGGCGATAATGTCGAAGCGGTAGTACAGGTTCGGATCGTCCCGCGCATCGATATATTGGTAGGCGGCCCGGCGAATGCGGCGCTGTTTTTCGTACCCCACGTTTTCTTCGGGATCGACCATTTCACTGTTCCGGCGGGTCTTGACTTCCACAAACGCGACGGTATCGCCCTTTTGTGCGATGATGTCGAGCTCATAACGGCCGAAAGAAACGTTCCGGCCGAGAATCTTGTAGCCGTGGCGGCGCAGAAAACGCGCGGCAAGGTCTTCCCCCCGTTGTCCGAAGGTGCGAGACCGGAGCCAGGGCCACCATGTCATGTGGCAGACCCCGCGTTGGCGGCAAAGAGCCGGATATCCCCAAATGCCCCGTGCTGGTGAGCACGAAGACGGCCCATGCGGCAGAGCTCGAGAATGGCCAGGAAAGAGCAAACGAGTTCGATCCGGCTGCGGCATTCGCCGAGCAGGTCCGTCCACGCAAGGCTGCCTTCGCTTTCCAGCCGGTTCTCGATATATTCGATTTTTTCATCGACGGACGTTTGCTCCGGCTCTACAGCGTGGAAAAGATCGTCGGAGAAAAAGCGAATCACCCCTCGAAAGGCTTCGATGAGGTCGTAAAGGGAGACCTCGAGGAATTCCTCTTCCTCGTCTTCGTCCGGCTCGATCTCCGGAGGGCTGTTGCGCACAAACCACCGGGCACGCTCGTTCTCGAGGTACTCGAGGCGCTGTGCGACATCGCGGAAACGGCGGTATTCGATCAACTTTTCCACCAACTCGATACGGGGGTCCTCCTCTTCGAGGTCTTCTTCCTCCTCTTCCGCATCGGGGTCGGGCGGCAGCAGCATGCGGGATTTGATCTGGATGAGCGTGGCAGCCATCACAAGGAATTCGCCGGTTACATCGAGGTCCTCTTCCCGCATCATTTCCAGAAAACGGAGATACTGGTCGGTAATGGTTACGATCGGAATGTCGAAGATATCGATTTCCTGAGCCTTGATCAGGTAGAGCAAGACCTCGAAGGGTCCCTCGAACATATCGAGGTGCAAGCGCAGCACTTCGTCGGTAGCGGCATCGACGATGAGGGTGTCTTCCGTGCCACCGGCGGTGTCCTGCGGCTCGGCAGTGTCTTTCGGCGTAGTATCGTTTTTATCGGGCATACAGTATATCCATTCGGGTCAAGGTCTTACTGCCGGACAGGCGTGGCGGCCGCCTTCATACTTGAGGCCCGCAAATGACCACAAGGTCCGCCTGTATTTCGCCGTCTTTGCTGGCAAACAGACCTGCGCATTCGGAAATTCGCTCCGCACTGTACAACCATTCTCCCAGAACCTCTTGATAATCATGCAAGGCTTGTTTCCGCAAAACATTCTCGTTAACCAAGAAGGACAATGCATCGTGTATGGTGCGCACGCATGCTGACGGTTGTATCCGCACATACAAGTTGCCCGGTTGCTCAAGTGGTCGAAGAAGGGCTTCCCGTGCAAGCATATCTTCGGCAACTTCCCTGCTCGTGGAAACGAGCAAACCTTCTCCATAGGGCGCCGCCACGGGTTCCAGGGACGGACCGGCTACCATGGGAATGCGGAGCTTTTCCCGTTCGGCGTCATACCGCGGATAGGACTCCCACGGCAACGCCGTCTCGGGAACCTTGGCGAGTGCGCTCAGAAATTCCGGGGCGGCGGCGCTTTCCGGCAGGTCGAATGTACCGGCAAATAGGGGCACGGGAAACCATTCGTTTAGGTTCACGCCTTGCAACGCAACCCGCCAACCCGGCCCAAGAGGTCCGAGTATTGCCGCAAGAAGCCGCGGAACCGATGGCGGGCCCTCCTCCGGCCAGGTTTCCCATTCAGCAAGTTGTGCCTCGGAGAAAAAACCGTTTCCGTTCTCAGCGGCGAAGGTCGGCCCCAGTGCGAGCCATAGGTCCCGCAAGGATTTGTTGAAGTTGCCTGAAACAGCAATAACTCCGCGGGGCGGTGTTACCAACTCCGTCGGAGATACGCCTTCCAGCAAGGGAGCGAATCGGGCATATTGCTCCTCCCGAAGCGTGGCGTTCCACGTAAGATGCGCCTGGGTTTTATCAAGCCATAACCGGAACCTGAAGTCGCGGAAAATGGCTCCCAAGGGGTCATCCTTCGCAAACGTGCCCGTGCCGCCGATATCTTCGTCGCCGGTTTCCGCAAACGCTTGCTGGAAAGCGGTTTCGGACAGGGCGTCCTCTTTTTTTAAGGTCAAGGCGTTCACAAGAGCGTCGCGAGACGGGCTGAACAGAAGAAGACGCCCGCGCACCGCATAGAAAACGGATTCATCCGCAAATTTTCGCAACCCGAGGCCGCCGGCCGTATCCCGTTGGATGCTGGGAGTAACCCAGTGAAGCTGCTCGATGAGCTTTCCGATGCGCGTCATCTTGGCCATGCATAAGACGTCGCTGAAGGCCACCAGGTCGTTGCCACTCAGGTAACAGTCGTCAACGATGATATTGCGGACCATCCACTCGGGCAATTTGAGTTCGCCGCGGAGCGCTTCGGTGATCCGTCCTGAACCAATGGTGGGCGGCAGCGTTTGCCAGACGGCCGAATCGGCGAGCTCGGCGCGGCTGCTGAGAATATCGCGCAAGACGATGTTGTATTTTTGCTGGGATGGGATGAGCCGGTGCAGAGGATGGGTGTCGCGCGTTATCCAATACGCCAGAGCCACTAAGAGAAGCAACAACACGAAAATAACACGCTTGAAGGGAAATCCGCGGCGCCGTGGCCGATGGCGGCCGGTCGAAAACCGCCCGTGAATGCGTCCGCCATAGATGCGTTGGACATCACTCATGAATCGTCGGTGCTTTCTTCTTCAGGGGTTGGTGCCCCCTCTTCCTCTTCTTCCGTCTCGAAACCGAAGTGGACAAAGGCGCCGGGACGGTGCTCGGGTCCGGGCACGGCCATCCGCACCCGGCGCGCCTTGGGCTCGAAAACAACGCTGTACCGCGTATTCGCATTAAAAATACTAGACATCTCGGAATCGCCATCCTGGGTATCCGAGAGAATTTCCTCGATCTCGGAAGGGTTGAGATTGCGTTCCTCCTCGATCAGCGCGGCGAGCCGCAGGTACCGGTTTCGGGTTGCATCATCCAATTCCTCGTTCTCCGGATTCACTCCGAGCAGGACCCTGTCGGTCGCCGCCCGAAAACGAGGGTCTTCCCCCAATTCCATTACGCGTACAGGCGGCAGGTTGTCGGTCCCGGGATGCGGGTCGCCCACAAGCACTTGGTACCCCTCGAGGTGTGGAAAAAGCTCGAGCATCTCGAGGGCGACCCAAGCCGTTCGCGCCTTTTCAAGGATATGGGCTACGACCAGCTCGATAGGCGGACCTGTCAATGCGGGCTTGCCGAGGGTCTCGTTTCGCTCGACGCACAGCACGACCCCGGCTTCATTCATGCCACTGAACCCGCCTCCGCTCCAGGGAAACCCCACGAGCAGAAACGAGAGCCCGTCTTCGGGGCGTACATCGTATACGACGGGTTCGACGGGTTCCGGCCAATCCAGGTTGCGTCCGATGAGAATGTCGTCGGCGCCGGCTTTCATGCCCACGGCGGCAAACATCGTACAGAAAGGAGCCAGGGTCAATTCGTCCAGTACCTCGTGCGCCTGTATCGTCGGGCCGCATTGGACCAACCACGTTGCATCGAAAGGCACGTCGGCGCCTGCCGCCATGCCCGCCATTTCTTCGAAGAGCGGATCCGGCAACCCCGCCAGCATGGGCCGGGCGCCCATGGCCAGCCAGGGAACCGTCACGTTTTCCGTAGCCAGATATTTTTCAGCAAAATCGGGCACAAACGCCCAAAACGGGTCCTGAGGCCCGGCCTCACCCGCGGCGGCCCGCTCCGCATAGCGCTGCTCGAACTCGCTGAGCAGGTTCTGCCGGAAAGCCGCTCCCCGCATGTAGCCCCGTTGATAGGGGCGGCCCCGGAGAATAAGCCGCTTGATGCCTCCATTCTCGTCCACTGCCGGGGGAGCATCCGTTACCTCGGCAACCTCGGCCTCGCCCCGCGACAACAAACGCGAGAACTGCATGCAAAACCAATCGCTCACGGCCGGGCCATAAAATGCCAGCATGCTCTCGTAACCGGAAATGCTGTATTGCGATCGCGGAACGAAGTAAAACCGGTAATCGTTTGCCATACCGACCGTGAACTGCGCGGTGTAACCGCGCTCGAGGCAACGCGAACGCATGTCCGTCGAGATTTTCGCGCACGGCTCACCCGGAACAAAGAGCATCGCCAGGTCGCCAACCTCGAGTGTGGCCAGGGGAGCCGTCGAGGGCAGGTAGGCGTCCGCCAGGGTGCGGGGCAACTCGGGGGTTGCTCGAGCCACTTTGATCGCTACGTCATCGCTCTTAATCTTCTGGGCCGTTTCAAAGGCCTGTTCGGCCAACAGCTTCCCCGCGGCTTCGGCGTGTTCCCACCCCCGGGCGTCTTCCGAGGAAGCCCATGCCACATCGCCGCACGCTCCTTGCAAAAACAGGGCCACACAATCCGGGCCCGCAAGTTCCTCGAGGTGCGCGCAAAAATAACCGGGATAATCGGCGCTCACCGTGAGCATTTCCGGACCGGGAATCTCAACCGCGCCGCACCGGACTCCGAAATTGCCCACGATAGCGAGGGCATTGCCGTCGGAATCGTTGACCCGGAGAACGCCTAACTGGCTATCGACCGGACCGTCTTCAACCATCGTGTTTCGCGACACGTCTTCCTGGTTCGACGTTCCAAACCCGATGGTGGCGCGTTTTCGGTTGTCGTATGCCGCGCGCATGGCTTCGCCGAATTTCCCGGCCATTGATTCAATCAGTTCGGGCATATACCGGCCGGTGAAGATGCGAAAGATAAGCGGACGCACCATTCCTCCCGGTCCGCTCATGGTATGGGTCGCGGTCAAGATGATGTTTTCACGGGCCACTTCTTTGGGAGCCCGTTCGAGCACGGCTTTTCGAAGAGAAGGACTGATCGCGCAGAGGTCGGCCGAGACCAGAAACACCCGCGTATCGCCATCATCGAGATAGAGGGCCCGCACCCACAGGGGGTCATGCACGGCAACCGCTCCGCGGCCCATGCGCTGGTAAGTGCCCGCGAGGGGCACGCCCAACTCCGGGGTGATCTCGACTTTTCCCGCCCCCGCCTCGAGGGCGCAGGCCATGCCGGCGAATAAAACCCCCAGCCCTATGACAATCCAAAACCGCTTGTTCATGCTTTACTCGCTTGAAAACGTCGGAGCGCGTTTCTCGAGAAACGCCTGTACACCTTCCGCGGCATCTTCGGTGCGTGCAACCTCAGCGAAGGCTTCCAACTCCAGCTCTTTTCCACGTCCCGGGTCCAAGGCGCATCCCCGCACCACGCGCAGAATGGCGCGGATGGCCGCCGGCGGTTGGGCGGCAAGCTTCACCGCCAACCGTTTATATGCGTCTTCAAATTCATCATGGGGCACGAGATACGAGACCAGTCCCGCGTCATACGCCTCCTGCGCCCGTATCGTCTTACCTGTCAACAGCCAATCCAAGCCACGAGACACGCCCACGGCCGCGGGCAGTCGGTAAGTTCCGCCCCAGCCCGGCATGACTCCGAGGTTTATCTCGGGCTGGCCAAATTTTGCCTTGTCCGAGGCAATGCGGAGATGACAGGCGAGCGCAAGTTCACAGCCGCCACCGAGCGCCGCCCCGTTTACCGCCGCAATCACCGGTTTCGAGCATTCGGCGATCCGGTCCATGGCGTGTATCCCTTCCTGCAGCAAACCGCCTTCCGCAAAGGGGTCGCCAATCGATGCCTGCAAGGTCGGCAGGTCCGCGCCGGCGCAGAAAACCCTGCCCGCGCCCGTTATCACCACCGAGCGTATGGCCGCATCGGCCTCCGCCTGCTCGATTGCCTCGCGCAACCCGCGAAGCAAATCTATCGCCAAAGCGTTGACCGGCAGACGGTTAAGTGTAAGGCGAATCCACCGCTCGAACCGCTCTTTGATTACGAGTTCCTGAGACATCGTCGCCCTTTCCCCGGTTTGAGTAAGAGTGTATCACAGCCCGCGCCGTCAATGGCAACGCCGGATCGGGGAAGGGCGCCTTTTTTGTGCCATGGTGCGTGTGGTATATTCGTAAAACCTTTGAAAGCGTGCGGATGCGTTGTCTGCACCGGCGTTGCGGGCAATCCGCGAAAAGTCTTTTGAGGGATCAAACCTGCGGAAGCACGAGGCGCACCGGACACCGTTGGTGTAATACGTTAGTCGCGAGCCCGGTTGCGCCGCGGAGTGAAAACCAACACAGGGGAAGAGAGTCATGCCAAATGCCTTTAAGCTTGTTGAACCGAAATTCGTACCCCCGTTGGACCCGGAATTCCGTCCGGCCGTCCTGGCGAATCATGCTTTTGTAAAGGAAGTGGAGGATTCGGGCGCGGGAGTGCCCCTGGTATTGGCCCTCGAGCGCGCGGACGGTTCCATCTCGCGCTACGAAACGGTGGCGTTCCCGGAAGACCACGAGCGTGCCGAAGCAAACCTGATGTATGCAGAGCGTCTCGTCAAGTTTCTGCTCTGGCAGCGGGGCGGCTGGAAGGTCTATGTGGGCGGTCCTAAAAGCGTGGGCGAGTACATTGCCAAATGCTATGCGCCGGATGGTCCCCGATCGTTCGATTACCATTTCATGGGGGAAGATGTGTATGAAAAGCCCTTTACGGTCGAGGTCCGCGAAGCGGGCGATGTGCCTCCCGAAAAGGAGAGCACGCAACCCCTGGGCCGGCATCTGGATGGTTGCCGGATCGGCTTCGATTTGGGGGCGTCCGACCGCAAAGTCTCGGCTGTGGTGGACGGCGAAGCGGTCTTCAGCGAGGAGGTTGTGTGGGAACCACGTAAAAACACCGACCCCTCGTACCATTACGAAGAAATCATGAAGGCGCTCAAGACCGCGGCCTCGAAAATACCCCGGGTCGACGCCATCGGCGGCAGTTCGGCCGGCGTGTATATTAACGACCGGCCCATGATCGCTTCGCTGTTTCGCGGCGTGCCTAAAGAGAAGTTCGACCAGGTGCGCAGCATGTTTTTGCGCATTCGCGAGGAGATGAACATTCCATTGAACGTTGTGAACGATGGCGAGGTCACCGCGCTCGCGGGGTCGATGTCGCTGGAAGACAACGGCGTGCTCGGCATCGCCTTGGGCTCGAGCGAAGCGGGCGGATATGTCACGATGGAGGGCAACATCACCGGCTGGCTCAATGAATTGGCGTTCTGTCCGGTAGATTACAGCGAGAACGCAGCGGTAGACGAGTGGTCCGGCGACCGGGGCGTAGGTGCGCTGTATTTCTCGCAGCAATGCGTGTTCCGGCTCGCGCCGAAAGCCGGTATCGAACTGCCCACCGGTGTCACCGACGCCGAAAAACTGAAAGCAGTGCAGGCAAAGCTCGAAGAAGGCCACGAGGGCGCCGTGGACATCTGGCGCAGCATGGGCTATTACATGGGATATGCCATTGCTCACTACGCCGACTTCTATGAATTGAAACACGTATTGATCCTGGGCCGGTGCACGTCCGGCCGGGGCGGCGATTTGATTCTCGACGGCGCCAAAGAGGTGCTGAAGTCCGAATTTCCGCAGATCGCCTCGTCGGTAAACATTCAATTGCCCGACGAGAAGAGCCGCCGTGTCGGGCAATCGATTGCGGCGGCAAGCTTGCCGACACTCGGGTAACGGGATGGTCCGCCTCGTGCAACGCGCGGGGCAATCGCAGGAAGCGTAATGACCGCTTGTGCGCCGGATGCGGCGCCAGCGGATACGAGTGGCTTTTGTTTGTGATGTCGGAAGTGCGAGCAAACACTTGCGCAACACGTTGTATTGCACCGCAATTGCGGTAATTTTCAGGAGGAAACCATGAAATTCAAACTGGAAACGGCGGAACTTTTTGTGCCGGACGGGCTGCCGGCGAAGGAGGCCTTGGCGCGCACCACCCATATGGGTTTTTGCGCACACCAGGACGACCTCGAGATCATGGCCTATGAAGGGATCATAACCTGTTTTCAGCAGAGTGACCAATGGTTCACCGGCGCGGTGGTCACCAATGGAAGCGGTTCGGCCCGCGAGGACATTTACAAAGATTACACCGACGAAGAGATGCGCACCGTACGGTTCAAGGAACAGAAAAAGGCCGCCGTTGTCGGCGAGTATGCCGCACAAGCGCTTCTCGATTATCCCAGTTCCGCCATCAAAGAAGGCGCCAACAAGGACCCTGTGGCCGACTTGAAACTGTTATTCGAAGCAGCAAAACCTGAGGTGGTATATACCCACAATCTCGCCGATAAACACGATACCCATGTGGGCGTTACGCTAAAGGTCATCGAAGCTATACGAAGCCTCCCCGAGGCCGCCCGCCCAAAACGCCTGCTCGGGTGCGAGGTCTGGCGCGATCTGGACTGGATGTGCGACGAGGACAAGGTCGCCATAGACACGTCAGCCCATGAGAACCTTCAGGCCGCCCTACTGGGCATTTTCGATTCGCAAATCTGTGGGGGAAAACGGTATGACCTGGCCACCATGGGCCGCCGAAAGGCCCACGCCACCTATTTCGCCTCGCATAGCGTCGATGAGGCTACCGGCATGAACTTCGCCATGGACCTGACGCCGCTGGTCACCGATACTTCCAAAGACCCCAGCGAATATGTGCAGGAACATATCCAACGCTTTGCGGAAGAAATCAAGGCGCGCATGGCGAAGCTTTCGTAACAAATCCATAGGGGGCCGTCGTGCGAGTGACCCGTCCCCTTTTTTAGCACAGTCGCTGCGCTTGGGAGACGCGAAGCCGGTGATACCGCATCAGATACGCTTGGGTCGCAACGCACTCTTGCCGGGGGCGCTGCTTGCGCTTGGCATTGGCGTCGTGTTTTTTTCTGCCGGTTGCGGCGGCACGGTCGAGGCGCCCGCCCGGAAAGAGGCAAGTGCTCGGGAAGAAGTCCAGCCATCTTCGGTGAAACCCTCGCAGAAAGAACGCATTATCACGTTTGCTCCCCATATCACCGAAACTGTTTTTGCCCTGGGAAAGGGCGAGGAGGTTGTCGCGGTATCCGATTTCTGCGATTTCCCCCCAGCGGTCGAGCATCTCGAACGCGTCGGCGGATGGCACAATCCGGACCTTGAAAAAGTAACTCTTCTGGACCCGGACCTCATCATCGTCCAGGGGGTCCACGAAAAAGTGAACGAATTGGCGCAAAAACGGGGGTTCGAGTTGCTCCACGTCAACATGGACAGCCTGGAAGGCATCCGCAAGGGCATTCAAACCATCGGCAATCGCCTCCAATGCCCCAAAGTGGCTGATGAACTGGTGCGTAACTTCGACGCAAACCTCGAGGCCATCTCCGAAGCCGTCGCGCAAGAGCCCCGCAAGAAGGTTCTCATTATCACGGGGCGGCAGTTACATAACATGGCCAATTTCCACACCGTGGGCGGCACGTCTTTTGTTTCAGAACTCGTGTCGGTCGCCGGCGGCGACAATATTTATGAAGAAGCCGGACAGCCATACATCGAAGCGTCAAAAGAGACCGTGGTCATGCGCGCCCCAGAGGCTATCCTCGAATTTCATGCGGGAGAAGCGATGTCTGCAGAATTAAGAGCACAATACGTTGCGGATTGGCAACAGGTGTCGTCGCTGCCGGCCGTTCAGAATGGCTGCATTTATATCATCACCGAATCTCATGCGTTGCGTCCCGGTCCACGCGTGCCGGAGGAAAGTAATCTCTAAGCCCCTTCTTCCAAGAGGAAGAAGGGGCTTAGAGATTACTTTATGGTAGGATATAATCCTTATCCTTCCATAGTCCAGGAATGGCATAGTAATAAGCATAGAATAGTAAAATATGAAATGATGCCAGAAGATGTTGACTTGCTATTCTATGATTATGATTGGGTAATAAGTACAATTCCACCTAATAAT
>JAWODE010000499.1:0-9310 GCA_046483455.1 Candidatus Hydrogenedentota bacterium
CGCCTCGAACACATATTCCCCGGAGCCGACCTCCAAGACTGCACCCCGCTGTGGTGTGGTCTCCCGACCGCACCACTCTTGGGACCGAAGGTCTCCCTACCCTGCAAAGGCGAGCCCCACACAGGTGTATCAGCGTATGGATAAACGAGCAAACCTTGTCTCCGAATATACCTCCCGATTTGTTCAATATTGGAGACCTAACGGTCGCCGGAGTGGCGCGGTCTGGAGACCTGCGCCACAGCTGGTCTTGATTCTTGACTCACACGATATCCGCCTCGAACACATATTCCCCGGAGCCGACCTCCAAGACTGCACCCCGCTGTGGTGTGGTCTCCCGACCGCACCACTCTTGGGACCGAAGGTCTCCCTACCCTGCAAAGGCGAGTCTCACATACGTATATCAAGGAAAAAGATGAAACAACCCAAAGTCTCCGCCATGCGCCTCCAGAATTGTTCAATATTGGAAACCTAATGGTCGCCGGAGTGGCGCGGTCTGGAGACCTGCGCCACAGCTGGTCTTGATTCTTGACTCACACGATATCCGCCTCGAACACATATTCCCCGGAGCGGACCTCATAGACCGCGCACCCCTCCTCATCGCGCAGGTGTTTGACGGTCTCGAGCTCGGTCGTCGAGCGGCCGGATTCGGTGACGGTCGCCGGGTCTTTCGTGGGGACGTAGACGATGGCGGTGGTATTGGCGGGGATGGTGACTTCGAGGGTGAATTTGCCGCTCTCGATGCGCCAGGCGGTGCGGATGCGACCGCGGATGGAATTGTATTCGGCTTTCGCCCAAGTAAGGCCGCCGCCGGGATAGGGGCGGATGGCGAAGCGTTTGAAGGCGGGCGCGGAAAACGGGGACACGCCCGTCTTCGCGCCTGAGAAGGCGCTTCGCTTGGTACAGTCCCCGTTTTCGGGGTTGATGCCGCCGACAACGCGGAACAGCCATTCGCCAACGGCCCCGAGGGCCCAGTGGTTGAACGAGTTCATGCCGGGGTTCTGGAAACCGCGGCCTTCGACGTAGCCGTCCCATCGTTCCCAGATGGTGGTGGCGCCCTGGTCGATGGAGTAACCCCACGAAGGCATTTTGCGGCTCAGTGCGAGGGCGTAGGCAAGATCGGCGTGGCCATTCCAGGTCAACTGCATCATGAGGCGGATGGTGCTCTGAATGCCGGTCGAGATGCGGCCGTCGTAGCGCTCCACGGCTTCGACCATGTGCGCGACGGCGGCATCGTGGAGTTCCTCGGGCACGAGTCCGAAATGCAGGGCGAGGGCGTATCCGGCCTGGGTATCGCCAGTGATACGGCCGTCTCCATCGATGAACTCGCCCTGGAAAGCGCCACGAATATCATCCGCCAGCTTAGCGTATTCCTGTGCCTCCGTGTCTTTGCCGAGCACCTTCGCCATACGGCTCACGAATTCCGTGGACCGGGCGAAGAACGCCGTCGCCAAGATTTCCTTGGGTACCTGTCCGCCTTCTTTGGGGTAATCGTCGAGGATGAGGGTATCGCCGTTGAGCCAGTCGCCGTAATCGTTGTGGCGGCCATTGCGCCAGATGAGATCGGGGTTTTCGTTGCGAATGTAACGAATCCAGCGTTTCGCGGCTTCGTAGTGCTCGGACAGCATCCGCTTGTCGCCGTAATTCTCGTAGGCGCGCCAGGGCACGAACACGCCGGCATCGCCCCAGGCCGGCACGCCCGAGAACCTCTCGTTCGGACCAAACGGATGAGGCGCGAAATCGGGGAAGCGTCCGTCGATGGCCTGGGCGTCGCGCACGTCCTGCAGCCATTTGGTGAAAAAGCCCGCCATGTCCATGTTGAAGATGGCGGTCTGTGAAAACACCTGGATGTCGCCCATCCAGCCCAGGCGTTCGTCGCGCTGGGGGCAGTCCGTCGGCGAACTCATGAGGTTGGCGCGCTGGGTCCACAGGATGTTCTCGGCGAGTTTGTTCAGCATGGGGTCGCTGCACTCGAACGACCCTACCACGGGCGAATCGGAGTGAAACACACGACCAAACACCGCGTTTTCGGCGGGACGCTCCGGCAGGCCGGTGATTTCGACATAGCGGAAGCCGTGGTAGGTGAACGGGGGCTCGAAAACTTCGGTTCCTTCGCCGCGAAACGTGTAGGTGTTGATTTGGAACGGGCCGCGCAGGTTTTCGGTGTAGAGCGTTCCGTCGGGATTCAGCGCCTCCCCGTGGCGTATGGTCATAACGGTTCCTTCGGGCGCTTGGGCGGTGATGCGGGAACGGCCGACCATGTTCTGTCCGAGATCGAAAATGTACACGTCGGGTTTCGGCTCGGTCAGCGCAAGAGCGGGGAGTTCCTTCGTCACGCGGATAGGCTCGTTGGGCTGCGCCACGAGATGCGCCTCGTGACTGGTGAGGGTGGCACGCTCCCATTTCGAATCATCGAAGCCGGCCGTGCTGAACCCCGGCATTTCCCTGCGCGCGTCATAGACCACGCCTTCGAGGATGTCGTTTTTGCGGATAGGACCGTTGCGGGTCCACCGCCAGGTGTCATCGGTGGCTATGGTAACCTCCGAGCCGTCTTCGCACTCGATACGCATCCGGGCGATGAGTTTCGGATTCATGCCGTAAATACCCCATGCGGGACCGTTGGGGACGACATGCGCCAGACCGATGCGCCCCGCGTACCAACCGTCGCCGAGGGTTACACCGATGGCGTTTGCGCCTGTGTCGAGCATCGAGGTCACATCGTAGGTCTGGTATTGAACCCGGGTGTCGTAGTCGGTCCATTCCGGCGCGAGGATGTGGTCGCCCACGCGCTGACCGTTGATCTGGGCTTCGTACAAGCCCAGCGCGGAGATGTGCAATAGGGCGCGGACGGGTTTGGCGGCCAGTTCAAATTTCTTGCGAAATACGGGCGCGGCATGTCGTTTGCCCTCGCGGCCCGCGCTGGGTTCGGTGCGCCCATTTACCAATGCCTCCGGCGACCAGGTGCCGCCCACGCTGTCGGAGGCGATGACCCGCATGTTGCGCGCGATGTTGTTATCTCCATCGAACACCCGCATCTGGGCAAGGGCGAAAGCGCAGTTGCCGGGCTCGCGCTCGGCAAGGCGGGTCACATAGAGCCGCACATAACGATGTCTTACGGGATCGAATTCGAATACAGGAGCATTTTCGCCTGGATTCGGAAAGTCCGTGCCGGTTTTGTCTACAACCGTTTGGAATTCCTGGAAGTTTTCTGTGTCAGACACGTCGATGCGGAAATGAACCGGGAACAAGAACCCCGGTGTATCCGGTGTGTAATCATAAGGCCGCGCGGGATGGAGTTGGACCTTGTCGAACGGACGGGGCGCGCCCAGGTCGATGATCACCCACTTGGCTTCGTCGGGATTCTCGGTGAATTTCGTGTGAAATCCGTTGTGTTTCGGGAGCGGCTCGGCCGCCTCGCGGGGAGCTTCGATCCATTCTGCTTGCCAATCTTCCTGGTTTGACAGGCCCATGGTGAAGGTAGCGGTATTGCTCCATTCCGAAGGATTGCCTGCGTGGTCCCACACCCGCACTTTCCAGTAGTAGGTGGTTTCCGGTGCTAGCGGCTTGCCTTCATACTCGACATGAAGGGTCTCATCGGACTCGGCGCGCTCGCTGTCCCATTGGTCGCCCTGCTCTTTATCGAGAACGGCCTTCGAGGTGCTCACGAGAATCTGATATGCGGATTGCGCCTGCCCGCGTTCGCTGGACGCGACGGTCCAATAGAACCGCGGCGCCGCGACATCCAGTCCCATGGGTTCCACGAGGTATTCGCAGCGTAGAGATTGCGGTTGCAGGGCGCCCTGGGCCGCCGCCACCCCGCTCGTGAGCACCGAGACGCACAACACCGCCTGGAGATGCGTGCTTAGCATATTTTCATCCTTTTCAATCGCTTAAAGCTGTGCCTGCGGTACCCTGAAAGCGCTTCGGAAACACCGGGGCTATCCTTGCACGCCCTTACCGGAAAACGCAATAGAGGAATGGTGTACACGGACGGACACGAACGGACACCGACAGGAACAGTCGGGGCTGACCCACATATTTGCGCGGTGTTACCCGATTAACTGTAATTGATGATGCATTTTTGCCCTGTTTTCTGCATAATGACGGCGGGTGTTCGGCAAAATTGGAGGTGTCAGGGGCGGGTTGTGTCTCGTTCCGGTCAGATATCCGGCCGGTGATCCGCACGGCGCAGAGAGGGGGATTCCTTGTTGATGAATTCGCATTCTGAAAACGCACTTAGAAAGGAAGTAGCCATGTTTGATACGAAAATCGCGCGCGTAGCCGTCTGTCTGGGATTGATGGTAGTCACGGCGGTCCTACTGCCGGCATGCGGCAGTGATCCGGAGGAACCTGACGCCGTGGCTAGTACCATCAAGCTGTCGTACAGCATCTTTTTTCCGCCAACGCATATTCAATGCATCACAGCTGAAGAATGGGCCAGGGAAATTGAAAAACGTACCGATGGCCGGGTGGAAATCACCATTTATCCCGGCGGCTCGCTGACCAAAGCCCCGGATGTCTATGAAGGCGTTGTCAATGGGGTCTCGGACATCGGCATGAGCTGTTTTGCCTATACGCGCGGCCGCTTTCCGCTTCTCGAGGGCCTCGACCTGCCGCTCGGCTATCCCGATGGCGCAACCGCAACGCGGCTGGCCAATGAAATGGTTGAAAAATACCAGCCCGAAGAAGTGGCGGACACGCATCTCTTGTATATCCATGCCCACGGACCGGGCATCCTGGCCTCGAAGAAGCCCGTGAACAAACTTGAAGACATGGCGGGGCTCAAGGTTCGGGCCACGGGCCTTTCGTCCAAAGTTGTGGAGAGTCTCGGCGGCGCGCCGGTCGGCATGAGCCAGCCGGAGACGTATGAAGCCCTTCAAAAAGGCGTTGTCGAGGCCACCCTGTGTCCCATCGAGACCCTTAAGGGTTGGAAACAGGGAGAAGTGATCGAATATGTCATCGATACTTCCTGCGTCGGTTACACGACCGCGATGTTCGTCACAATGAACAAGGACGCCTGGAACAAGCTTCCTGCCGACATTCAGCAGATTTTCGATGAGGTCAATGCGGAGTGGATTCCGAAACACGGAGCTGCTTGGGACCAAGCCGATGCCGAGGGACGCGAATTTGTCGCCGGCCTCGGAAAGCAGACTATCTCGCTGGATGAGGAAGAACAAGCCCGCTGGCGCGAAAAAGTAGAGCCGATCCTGGATGAATACGTGGCGAATATGGCGGCAAAGAATCTGCCGGGGGAACAATTCCTTGCCGACTTGCAAGCCAAGGTGGTGGCCGCCCAGTAATTCTCGCACACAGGAAACGATGCTTGAATGATTAACCGTCTCAGAGCGTTGTATGCGTGGTACAACGTTTGCGTGCAGACGGTGGTGATGGTTATGGCGTACATTGCGGGGGCCGCGGTCTGCGTCATGATGGTTACCACCTGTCTCGACGTCGTGCTGCGCAAATTTGGCTGGCCGTTGCGGGGTGCGCTGGATATCGTCACGCTATCCGGCGCGGTCTGCATTACATGTGCCCTGCCTTATACGACCGCGGTCAAGGGGCACGTTTCCATCGAATATTTCTTCCATAAACTGTCCCGGCGGGGCCGTATTATCGTCGACACCTCGTGGCGGCTTCTGGCGGTCGTGTTGTTTGCGTTCCTCAGTCGGCGATGCGTTATCTACGGCAAGTCGATGTACGAAAGCGGCGACGTCACACTTACCTTGCAGATACCCATGTACTGGGTCCTTTACGTGCTTGCCTTTTCGTGCGGTGTGGTGGCGCTGGTTATCGTTCACAATATGCTGCACCCCAACCGGGAGATGATCAAGCCATGACGGAAATCCAGATTGGCATTCTCGGTTGCGTGGTGCTGTTGGTTCTGCTTGCCACCAGTATGCCCGTCGCATTCGCCATGGCTGCGGTGGGAGCGGTGGGGTTCGCCTTCGTTGTATCGCCCCAAGCGGCGTTGAGCATGGCCACCACCGATCTGTACAGCACATTCTCGAGCCATAGTCTCACCGTGATTCCGTTATTCGTGCTGATGGGGCAGGTGGCGTTTCATGGCGGGATCAGCCGGCGTCTGTTTAAGACGGCCTATGCCTGGCTCGGACCGCTGCCCGGAGGGTTGGCCATGGCTACCGTCGCCGCATGCATGGGGTTCGGAGCCATCTGTGGCTCGGGACCCGCCACCGCCGCCACCATGGCTGCCGTTGCCCTTCCCGAAATGCGCCGTTACGACTACGACATGGAGTTGGGAAGCGGCGCCGTGGCCGCGGGAGGCAGTCTGGGCATGCTCATCCCACCGAGCGTAGTTTTCATCGTCTACGCCATCATGACCGAGCAGTCCATCGGGGAACTGTTTCTGGCGGGCGTCCTGCCGGGTCTGATGATTGGCGGGCTTTTCTGTCTGACGATCTATGTGCACTGCAAACTCCGGCCGCATCTGGGTCCGGCGAGCGCCGGCACCTCGTGGGTACACCGGTTCAAGGCGCTCGCGGGCGTTTCCGAAACATTGATTCTCTTTATCGTGGTGATGGGGGGCATGTTCAAGGGATACTTCACACCCACCGAGGCGGCGGCGATCGGCGCGGCGGGCGCGATCATCGTCTCGCTCGTGCGCCGGCAGCTTACCTGGAAAATATTCGTGCGCTCGGTTATCGAGACGCTGCGTACGTCGTGCATGGTCATGATCATCGTGGCAGGCGCCATGATCTTCGGCCATTTTCTCGCTGTTACGCGCATTCCATCGGCGCTGGCCGAAAACCTTGCCGAACTGCCTTTGCCCTCGTTCATGATTATGAGCCTGATTATCCTGTTCTATCTCTTGGGCGGGTGTTTCATCGACGCTTTGGCGCTGGTATTGCTGACGACGTCGATTTTCTATCCGGTCACCCGGGAGCTCGGTTACGACCCCATCTGGTTCGGCGTCATCATCGTCGTGGTTACTCAGATGGGCGTGATTTCGCCACCCGTCGGGGTGAATGCCTACGTGGTGAGCGGCATCGAACGCGACATACCCTTGCAGACGGTATTCAAAGGAGCGCTGCCTTTCCTGGCAACCCTTATCCTGGCGGCGGCGCTTCTGGTTGCATTTCCCAAAATCTGCCTGTTTCTACCCGAACTGATGCGGTAGGGGCCACGGCTAAGCGAGAGGGGTGTAAGTCATGAGTGAGGCCATTCGCGACACGGGCGCATACGGGCGCATCCTGTTCTGCACGGATTTCTCCGAGAATGCCGAATTCGCGTTCGACTATGCCATCGACGCGGCGGTGCGGCGTCCCGGCAGCATCCTCTATCTCCTTCACGTCATCCCCGAGCCCGACGCCCAATTCTGGAAAACCTATATTTACGAAGTGGACGACGTCGACCAGAAAGCCAAGCACGACATTGACGAACGCATTGCCAAAACCTATCTTGCCCGCACCCCCGAATCGGTTAATATCCAAGTCGAGATTCGGGTCGGCAAGGATTCCGACACCATCCTCCAGTTTGCCGAAGAAAACGATGTCGACCTCATCGTCATGGGGCGCCGCGGCCGGAGTTCTTTCGGCAAAGTCCTCTTCGGTAACGTGACCGAAAAAATCTGCCGCAAAGCCCAGTGCGCCGTGCTCATCGTCCCCCTGTCGATGAAGGAACGGAAGGAGGAGGGGGAGTGAAAGGTCTCCCGCTCCGAGTTGGCATTCCCACGTAAGTGGAAGTTAAGATTGCGCCATGGCACTACCGGAAAACATAGACCGCGAGAAGCTGCTGGAAGTCGGATTGGCCATGCTCCACTTAACCGAGCACGGCGACGAGTACGGCGCGCGGGCGTGGAAGGGCCTCGACTGGGACCTGCTCGATGCCCTCCACGAAAAAGGCTGGATATCGGACCCCAAAAGCAAGGCGAAATCCGTGGGGCTCAGCGACGAAGGCCGACGCCTGGCGGCGGAGTTTTTTGAAAAACATTTCGCTGCCGGGAACCGCTGAGGCCCGAAATCTTCTCGCAACGCGCCGCCAAAACAATCCGCCGGGACTCAGTCCTCCTGGTCGGGCTGCACGAAGCGCTCATAGAGGGCCTCGATGGCCTGTGGTTCACCGATGAGCGTGAGGTGATCGCCGTCTTCGAGCACCGTGCCGCCGCTTGGCTCAAAGTTTTCATTTTCCCTTCGCACCATCGCGACGAATGCCCCCGGCGGGACGTCCATGTCGTAAATTTTTTTACCGATTAAGGGTTTGGTCGCGCTGTCGGCCCCCACGAACAGCTCGAGAAAGCGCGCGTCGCGCAACAGCGTTTCCTTGAGCCTCGTCGGAGGGGCGAGGTCCCGCCACGCACGGACGAACGCCGGGTCCTCGACGCGGTCCGCAAGCTCCGCGAGGATTCGCAGGTGCTGCCCCGTCTTTTCCTCGGGACTGATAAGAATGAACACGGCGTACACCTCGCAGGACCTCTCCCCTGCGTCTGAAGAGTCATCGTCGGCCGGCAAGGAAATGCAAAGTCCTTCGCGAGCGCGTATCAGGACCATATCGGCGCGCTCAACCCTGCTCGACCGGAAATGCAAGAGGGCCGCGCCGTGAGCGATCGGGGCCCCGCCATACCGGCCGGTTTCTTTCAGGCGTGTGGCTATGTGTTCCGGGTTCATGGGAATGCTTTTCGCCAGTACCTCGGCGGCTTGGCGGACGGCATGGTCAAAGGTTTGGCCGGGCGCGATGTCGAGGACCTCGGCCCGTTCGACAATCTCGTCAAACGGGTCTTCGTCGCGAAGGCCCTTTTCTTTAATGATCTCGCGGAATTCGGTGTGCAATTCCTGGTCTTTCAATTTGCCCCAGCGGGCGAATACGTGGTGAATGGCGCCGTACCGTTCGACTTTCGGCCGTGCATAATACACGTACCATATCAACCCGGCGGTGGCCGTGGCCACGGAAAACAGGATGGCCAACCAGCCCATTTCCACGATCAGCCATGCGCTGATCAGTGTGCCTGTTAATGGGAGCCAAGGGTACAGAGGCACGCGAAAGCCGGGGTCGTAACTCTCGATGCGGCTTTCTCGCATGACAATGACGGCGATGTTGACCAGGCCAAAAACGAAGAGGTTGAATGTGCTGCCCAGTTTAGCCACACCTTCCGCCGAGAACGCCACAATAAAAATCGTCACGATCCCGCCGGTCAGGAGAATGCCGCGCGTCGGTCAGCCCATCCACGCTCATTCAGGTAATGGAGCAGCGGTCGCGGGTCCGACGGCGGCATGAATACGTCGACCCAGGGGAAGCGGTCACGCAGGGGATTCGGGTCGCGCACGCCGACGAAGCAGCCCATCAGGCCGATGACGGTCTC
>JAWODE010000052.1:0-12862 GCA_046483455.1 Candidatus Hydrogenedentota bacterium
ATGATGAAGAAGGTGATGGGGACATTGTCGGTTGTGGCGCTGCTGGTTGGATTCGTGGGATGTCCGGTCACGGAGCAATTACTTAAGACACGGTTGCAGGGTGAGTGGGAATATGTTGATCCGGAGGACCCCGAGTCCAAAATAACGCTGGAATTTGAGCGCGACGAAGTTACGATGGGGGCTGAATTCCAGGGATCGCAAATCTCGATTACCGGGACTTTCGAGGTGGTGGATAACGACACCATCGAGGTTACAATGTCGAACCTGACTCAAAGGTGGGATATCGAGTTTGCAGGGGTGCAGAGAAAATTCACCCTAACCAGACAAAGCACGGGAGAACCGCAAGAATTTACACGTGTATCTTTCCGCTAACCGCCGATAACCATGGGGAACAATCAGAAGAGGCGCCTCTTCGCCCCCTGTTGTATGGCTGATACGATGCAGCCTGCCTGGTTCCCCGGCATTCGGGAGAGGGCGGGTTACGGCGTATCCGGGGGCTGGCTGGCGAGGAGGGCGAGCGCTTCGCGGGTGCGGGCGACCTGCAACTCGTCGGCGATGAGGTAGCGGTGTTTGCCGTCGGGGGTTTCTTCGAAGGAGGTCACGCCGTTTTCGTCAACGCTGGCGCGGCCAGGATTCGACAGGGCGAAATAGCCGCGGTCGGGCCGCACGGCGTATAGCACGCTGGTGAGGTCCCACGTCGGCCGCTCGTGGGGCGTGGGCATGTACAACTGGTACGCTTCGGCCAGCGGATGATGCGCGACATAGCTGAAATCTTGCTCGATGCTGTCCGCGGGATACCGAATGGCAATGCCGATTTCGTAGCCGCTGTATACAATGGGGGTGGGCCATTCGTCTATCAGTTTCCGGGCCGAGGAGATGTCCTTGACCACATTGTACTCGCGGTGGACCTTGCCCTCGATAGGCGCGAAGGCTCCGGCCATGATCGACAGCAGGCGCACTTTCCGCGCTGCAAGGTCGCGGCCGTTTAGAGGCGAGACGTCGTCCGGAGGCGAATCGAGTAACCGGGCGAGGTTCGTCGAGAACCCGACCTGTGCAATCGCCACTGAATTATCGGGCTGTGCGGCCAGCGCTTTACGCAGCACGGTCACGGCATGGGGAGTATCGTCGCCGGTCTTAAGATCATGGGGATAACGGAGCGTGCCACCGTCTTTCTTGCGCGCGAGGCCGATAAACTTGCCGGGCTGGGGCGTGACGCCGCTGTTGGGCACACCGATGGGGATGTCTCCGCGGCCGTAGAACGTGTTGACCGCGTCGACGAACGGCGCGCATAGTTCGTGGTCTTTCGTAATGGTCACTGCGATGAGTTCGCATTCCCCCCGACTCTCGAGCGCATGAATGACGCCGAGCGCGAGCGCGTCGTCCACATCGTTGCCGATATCGGTGTCAAAGATGAGCTTGACCGGATCCGCGGGTTTCAGGTTGGCCCGTTCCGGCGGCACATCAGCCGCGGCATTAAAAATCAACGAAACCAGACACGCGCATCGCAACATCGCAAACCTCCTTCAACGCACCCGCCCGGCGGGCTACCTAAAAGGCTACTGCCTCAGACCGGCCTCAAACATACTGGCACCGGGATCTTGAATCAAGGCGTTTCCACAAGCGGGGCTGCCGGGGTAGGCCAAGTCTGACCTGTCGGACAAGTCTGACGTGTCTGACTGTTTCTCCTTAAGCGTCAAGGCTCTCGGAGGTATGCGTGGGTTTGCGGGGGTTGGAGCCACGGTCTTTGGCGGGGAAGAGGACGCGGAAGGTCGAGCCTTTCCCTGGGGCGCTGCTAACCTTGATGGCTCCGTAGTGGCCGCGCACGATGCCGAGCACGGCGGCCAGGCCGAGCCCGCGCCCGGTGAATTTGGTCGTGTAGAAGGGGTCGAAAATGCGGGCCAGGGCGCTTTGGCCGATGCCGGCGCCGGTATCGGAGACCTCGAGGTAGGCATACTCGCCTTCGGGCTGGTTTTCGTGTAGCCACGTCGAGGCAAGGTAGGCCCGCGTGCAATACATGGAGCCGGTGGACACGGTGATCAAACCATTTTCCCCGTCGACGGCTTCGGCGGCATTGGTCACAAGGTTCATCAGCAACTGGCTGATTTGCGAGGGGTCGCCCTCAATATCCGGAACATATTTAGCAAGGTTGAACCGAAGGTGGTTGTGTTCCGACACCGATGCCTCGAGGAGCTGGGCCATCTGGGTGACAAGGGAATTGAGATCGATCGCCTCGAGGGCGGCTTTGCCGCGTCCCGAGTAGGCGAGCATCTGGCGGGCGAGCTCGGTGGCTTTTCGCGCAGCCGCCGCGATTTCTCTAAGATGCGGGCGCGCCTCCGAGATTTGGGGCACTTCGCCCATGGCCAGCTCCGCATTGCCAGCGATGATAGCGAGAATGTTGTTGAAGTCGTGGGCAATACCCCCCGCTACCGTTACAAGACTCTCGAGTTTCTGTGCTTGGCGGACTTGCGCTTCGAGCTCGCGTTCCTGGGTGACATCGCGCTTCACCGATACATAGCCCACTACTTTTTGCTCGTCATCGAAAATGGGCGAGATGGTGGCATCTTCCTGAATGAGGGCGCCGTCTTTCCGGCGGTTGGTGAAGGTGCCGTGCCATACGGCGCCTTCCAGCAAGGTTGCCCACATCGCTTCATAGAATGGTGGGTCATGCACGCCGCTTTTGAGAAGGCGCGGATTCTGGCCCACCGCTTCATCCCGTGAATATCCGGTGATCCGTTCGAAAGCAGGGTTCACGTATACGATGGTGGCGTTGACATCGGTGATCACAATGTCTTCCACGGCATATTCGATGGCGGTGAAGAGGCGGCGTTGCTCGAGTTCGGCCAGTTTGCGCTCGGTAACATCGCGTAAGATCATGACGCTGCCGACGGGGCGGCCCCAGCGTGACTGGATGGGGGAAAGCCCGGCCTCGAGGTAGCGTATCGAACCGTTGTCCAGTTGGACATTCGTCTCGACATGCTTACCCGGGTGCATCGAGGCGTCGAAAAGGGCCTGCGAAAACGCCAGAAAGTCGGTAACCGGCCTTCCCAGAATTTCGGTTTCGGCCTTGCCCAAGAGCTTTCGTGCGGCCTCGTTGAGATCGAGAATCTGATGGCCCAGATCGAAAATGATCACGCCGTCTTTCATGCTCTGGATTACCTGGTCTTTGGCCACGGGTACGGGGGGCAGCAAAAGACCGTACCGCAGAAAACTCCACCCGATGACCAGTGCCGCGAACCCGAATGCCAGCGGCGTGAGGTCCATGTATGGCAAGGGACTCAGGCGTAGTTGGAACACAAAATTCGCGGCGAGAGGCGCCAAAATGCCCAGAAGCAGGAAAAAGGTTTGCCGCCGGTAGGTGCGATGCGAGCGGAACGCAGCACGAATGAGGATCACCGTTCCTACAAGAATAAACACGTATGCATAGGCGACGATCGCCCAATACAGTGGCCCCCGCTCGGCCGCCATGGTGGTTGTGGGGCTGCCCGGCACGAGCCTCATTTCGCGCCAGACGAGGCGGTGGTATTCATTCGTCCATACCAGGGCTATATCGGCAAGAGGGAACAACACGAGGGCCTTGACATACCACGGTAGGGGACGATTGCGCCCCAACGAGAATTGGACGGCGAAAAGAAGCCAGACGAAAGGGATCGTCGCAATCCCCACATGGCGAACGTAGGAGGTCCAGATGCGTGCCTCAAGGGTTTGGCACCCCAGTTCCACGGCTTCGCCCATGGTCCATAGGCATGCGGCGGCCATAAGCACCAGCAGCGTAAGTGCACCGTGCTCGGTGCGCCGCCGCCACAACATAACGACGAAGAGCGCGGATACACCCGCCGTGGTAAAAAGCGGCACGGCGAAGGCATGGAATTGCCATCCGGACATGAATAAAAGACTCTCCTACAGATCATTTAGATGCGGACAATAGTCTAGCATGCGCGGCCATGCAAACCGGAATTCGGCGCCGTAAACGTATTGCGGACGAGGCTACTCTCGCGGATTCGTCTTATCGGTGCTTTGCGGTGTTGGCGGTGTTGGCGCGCTTGTGCAATTGCGCCATGCATTTGCGATAATCGCACCTGTCACAGCGGGATGGAGAATACTGCATGATGCCACGAGAATGCTTTATCGCCGTGTTGCAACGACGCCCGATCACGGGGGTTTTCTCGAGCGCGACGAACTCATGTGAAGGGCCCGCTATAAGGGCGCTATTATCGGGAAGCGTTAAACTCTCAGGGAAAACGCGGGGAACATGCGAGCTGACGAACCATACCTGAATTTCGGCGCGGGGAACCCGGTACCGGGATGGGTCAATCTCGATGCGTCGCCCTTTTTCCGCCTGCCACGGTGGATGCACCGGTGTCTCGGAGCCGCGGGGGTCCAGCGATCCAAAAACTTCACGCGGGGTTTTTATAAACACTATCGCCATCAGTCCGGCAGGCGCTTGCCGTTTGTGGACGACTCTTTCCAGGTCATTTATGCCTCCCATGTGCTTGAACATGTGCCCGCCGATGCCTTGGAAGGTTTGTTCGTGGAATTCCACCGGATTCTCGCCCCGGAAGGGCTCCTGCGGGTCGTCGTCCCCGATCTGCGCACCAACCTGATTACTGCTCTGGAAGAGGAGCACGGGTGGGTTTCGCTGGACCGTGTGCTCCATATCACCGCCCTGACGGGCGCCTCGCGCTTCACCCGCGCCCTCGAAGGCTGGGCGGGGTTCCCTTCCATGCATCGGGTTGTGTTTTTGCCTGAATCGCTCGAAAGGGCTCTGGGCGAGGGCTGGCGCGTGCGCACAAGGCTGTCATTTCTGGAATCGGATATCGACGCCGAGCGGCTCCGGGCCGTCGAACAGGAGCGCCGCTGCAAAGATGCTGTGATCGTTGAAGCCCGCAAGGTCATAGAATAATGTAGAAGCGAAGCAGACAGAAGTGCCGCTGGACGGGAAGGGGGGACGTTTCATGGAGGCCGAAGTCGCGCCGAAGTCCACAACACTGGTGTTTGTTGTCGTGTCCGCGTTGAATGCCGTGCTTCTTCTTGTGCCGGCCCTCTGGCCAGCGTGGGAGATAGTCGAGCACTCTTTCTCTCCCGGGGCTTTGCCGGGCTTCGTGCGTGGATTGATTCCGTTAGTCGCATGCCTGGGCATCTCAATAGTGACTGCTATCGTGCTGGCATTGCTGTTTGCGCGGCGGCTCGTCAAGCTGCGCGCGGTGCGACCGGAACCCAATCCGCGTGTTTGGGCCACCTTGGGAGGAAGCGCTTTGCTCGTGCTGGCGCTGCAGGGCCTTTTTTGGGGGTTGCTTCCGCTTTTCACGTGGGCATTGAATGCGGCCGGTTACATGTCCTATTACGAGGCCTATAGGGGTGCTGGTTTGCTGTTCGATTTGGCCGTAACGTCTAAAGGCATTGGCCCGGCATTTCTGCTTATCCTGGCGGGACTGCTCCTGGTGATCTGTTTCGGCATGACCCGCCCGCGCACCGTCTATCTTGACGAAAACCACGAGGTCTGGGAGCCACCGCCCCGCAAGGAATGACCGACCCCCGGTTTCCCCCGTCATTTCCCCTCACACGTGAATCCACAGTCCCTCCACAAGACGCACCTGCCATCGTCATTCCTGCGAAAGCAGGAATATAGTGGGCTTACGGGTGGCGCGGTGAAGAACGCTCTTCGTTCGTGGGGCCGAAGCGGCCCAGCCGAACGGGCGCGTGCGTCGTGCGTCGTTATGCAGCCGCATGCGGACTGGACCCGTGCTTTCGCAGGGGTAACGGAAGAGACCGCGAACATGGGCCTTTCGGCCTATCCCTACCCCATGAACCTGCCGCCAACTACACTCCGGCAACGGAGGACGGGCTGTCCAGCCCGTCGTTAAGATCACCGCGGACGGGTACGTCCGCTCTCCTAATGACCGGCTAGGGCGCCGGTCCCACACCGGCCGAATTTTAGAGGCAGCGCCACACGGACGGGCACGGACGAACACAGCGGGGCCTGATCTTTTCACGAGGAGAGCGGCACAGGTGACAGGAAACCGTAACCAAACTCGCGTCTTCGGAACCCACCCCCGGTTTGACTGCGTCGGCGTGTAAGACGCACGGCTTCGCCGTTGCGGGCAAGACGCATGCCTTCGGCATTGCGGACCCCCAGGGGGCTGTCGAGACATTGCAGCTTTTTGGGCCATTACACGAAAAGCTTTCGGGACAGACCGCGGTTTACTGCGTAAACCGTTGGGTCAATCCCAGCTTTTCGCGAGTGTGCGTTCAACGCATGAATACTCCGACATGCCTCCCAGTGGCGGACAAGCACGCCTCAGGAGGGGACAGAAGGCGCGGCCCCCATCGTCATTCCTGCGCAAGCAGGAATCCAGAAGCCTTGCGGCAGGCGCGGCGTGAACCATGAAGGGACCCCTGCTTTCGCAGGACTGTTGGCAAACAGCAAGGCGCCCAAAATGGTCAAGGCAATCTACTATTAATAGTTACTGTCCCCCTTTATTCTCAAGCCATTCGCAGTAAGTAGCTTATGCAGAAAACGCAAAACTTTTTAAAGATATTGCTCTGAATCCGCCAAAAGGACCAACAGTGATGCCCGGTTCCAACCAGTCATCGTGCAGACATTCCGTCAAAAAGCCCGTGCCCTTACGTTGATTTCAACACGAGCATCAAAATAGTCGTCGTTTCTGTGGTTTCGGTCCCTTTGGTCTTTTCGCTAGGTGCGGATTTTGGGTTGGGGGGTGAGGTTTTGCGGGAGACCGCGGCGTTTGCTAAAGTAAGAAGGCATTGCCGCCGTTGCGCAACACGCGGCTTGTTTTCAAAAACAAGAAATAAACGGAAAGGAAACGCCCCATGCGAATCTTCCTCAGTTCTATGTTAGCCCTGACGCTATTGGTCTGTGTGGCAGGCGCCCAAGATTTGGATGGCCGCCATATCCATCTTCAAGGAGGGGACCACCCGAGCGAGTGGGTTCCCGTCACGTTGCCGTATGAAGGCCCCGAGCCCGCCGAGGGCGAACGCGTCGTCGTTGTTGAGACCGAGACCGACAAAGAATTCCCTGCGACGGTGCGGAACGGGGAGTTGGTGTTCATTGCGGACGAGGTGAAACCGAATACGGAACAGGATTACGTGGTGCAGGTGAAAAAGAGCGATGCTTCGCCCCCCGTGGAAGTCGTTAAGAAAGACGACGCCGACGCAGTGGACGTCATCGTTGCTGGTAAACCTCTGACTACCTACGTATACAGCAATGACAACCGAAAGCCCTACTTGTGGCCTGTGTTCTCCGAAGGCGGCGCAAAAGTTACGCGCGCATGGCCCATGGGCGAGAAAGTGGTTACCGACGACCACGTGCACCAAAAGTCCTTCTGGACCGCCTACGGCGATATCAACGGGGTAGATTGTTGGGCCGAGACGACGGATAATGCGGGCTATCAGCATTCGGATTCGGTGTCGAGTGGCTCGGGCTGTGCTTATGGCTGGATCGTCGCTCAGAATACGTGGCAGGATAAAGATCGTAACCCCGTCATCGCGGAGAATCGTGAATACCGCTTTTACAATACGCCGGAAAGCATGAAGATGGTCGATGTGGTCGTCCAATTCACCGCGGCTTACGGCGACGCCCGATTCGGCGACACCAAGGAAGGCGGTATTGTGGCGCTCCGTATGCACGACGCACTTCTCGAAAAAGGCGGCACGGGTGTGATCACCAATGCGGATGGGCTTCAAGGGGCGTCGGCATGCTGGGGCAAACCTTCGGCATGGTGCGATTACTCGGGCACATTCGAAAACGCGGGCGCGCGCGGCATCGCCGTGTTCGATCACCCCGCGAATCTGCGCCATCCCACGCGTTGGCACGTGCGCGATTATGGCCTGATGACCGCGAATTGCTTTGGCCTGAGCCATTTTACCAAGGGCAAGGAAAACGGTGATTATCTGCTCAAGGAGGGCGATTCGCTTATCTTCGCGTACCGCGTGTATATCCATTCCGGGGACGTCGACGAGGCCAACGTCGGCGAGCGGTATGCCGATTACGTTTCACCCCCGAAGGCCGCTTGGGCAGCCGCGGAATAACGGAAACCCGAAGCATGCCGAGGCGGCGCTAAACGAGTCCGAGTTACACGCCGCCCCCGACGAAGGGTTGGTGAAATGAAACGGCGGGATTTTCTTGCGACGGCGGCCGGTGCGGCCACGGCGGCCCTCGCGCCGGGGCCGCGGGGGGCTATCCTGGCGGACGCGGCGTCGCCGGAGCGGCCTATGCACATTCATCTCTGGTGCTGGGATGCGCGGATGACGTGGGACGATGAGCCGCGGAACATCGCCTTGCGCATGGCGGCCGCCGACAAAAAATTTGCCTATCCGAAGCGCCCCGAGTCGTTTCTCGTGGGGTTCAAACGCCTGGTGGACTATTGCGCGGGTATCGGCGTGCATAGCATTACGGTTTGGGGCTTCCTCCGCGACGCGCACGGGGGTGTGAAGGCGGCGGCGGAACTGTGCGAGTATGCCTCGGACCGCGGCGTTGGGATTCTGCCGGGCGTCGGACTCTGTTCTTACGGCGGCTATTACTACGACGGCGACCATCCCTTCAACCTCGATACCTACCTGCGCAAACATCCCGAACGCATTTCAAGCGCCAACGAGGAGCGGGGCGGCCGGGTTGTGACGCCCGTGCTCGACCCCGCCCTCGATGCCAACCGCGCGTGGTGGCGCGATGGCCTCGAATGGATGCTCGAGACCTTCAAAATTGCCGGTATCGATTACGAGATGGGCGATTTTATCGTCAATCCCTCGCCCGAGGCCGCGGCAGCGCGCGCCGCACTCGGATTTGAAGCGGACGGCAATATCATGGACTCGGTCGTGGCTTTGCGCGAAGTAATGGACTATGCTCACCGGGCCCTCCCCGGCGGTACGTTCATTAATTGCACCTATCGGGGATTACATGACATCACGGGCTTTCCGAAAATGCCCTACGTCAACGCGCTGCATCCCGACACCGTGTGGGAATACTCGATGCGGAGAACGGTTCAGTTGCGTGGATTCCCGGACGACTTCACCGGCATGCCCGACCATCGCCAGTACGCCTATCTGCACTGGTTCAATGCGTCCACAAAGACGATGGACAAAGACTACGTTCCCGAGATCGCCCGCGTGTTTCCGGGCTTGGCCAAGCTCCACTTCGATTTCGTGGGAACCTACGGGGAAGTCTCCGCGATTGAGAACCCTTTGGCGGACCGCAATTACCGGGCGCAAGTGGCATGGGCAAAAGACCCGGCCCTCACCCTCGACGAATTCAAATAAGGCCACATTGGGAGGTGCTTTTACAGGAAGGGCCGGGGATCGATGGGGCGACCGTTTTGGCGTACTTCGTAGTGGAGATGAAAGCCACTCGCGCGGCCGGTCTTGCCAATCTTGCCAATAACCTGGCCCGCGCGGATTCTTTTGCCCTTTTTTACCTTGAATTCGGAGAGATGGGCGTAGAGCGTGCTACAGCCTCCGGCGTGCTGTATGACGACGTACTTGCCATAGCCCCGGCGATCGCGGTCGACCGTGCACACCACGCCGTCGGCCGTGGCATACACCGGACTGCCTTTCGGAGCGCGGATGTCGATGCCCTGGTGGCGACGGCTTCGTCGCCCGCCTGCTCGGCGGATTTCGCCAAATTCGGAAGACACACCGCGGGCCGACGGCGGCGTCGGCCAGATACAGGGTATGGGGAAAGTCTTCTGGACCTTCGGAGCCCGGGTGGCGCATCCTGCTATTCCGAAAGCCAGAGCCGCTACCAAAAGCATCAAAAGCGGGTGCCTTGCGTGATGCTTTGGAACCAATCGCGAATTATGCCAGCTTCTGTAAACCGATAACCCCATTGCCGCCTCGCCATCTCGAAAAGATGTTGACACTTTCCCGAAAAGACCTCCTTTTTGCTCCAATTTAGCATAATTTTTTCGATCTGTAAATAAATAAAGCCGCGTGGCACGACGCCGGGAGTGTTATTTCTCTAAAACGTGAGTTGGGGGAGAGGGGTAGAATCTACCGGCGAATCTGGTTGATTAGACGCGCAAGATTGCCGGCGCCGATGAGCGTTTTCGCCTCGTCCGGGATTCCTGCGTACATAAGTAAGGTTACACCGCACATAGCCTCGATTTGAGGAAACCCCGTGCCGAAAAGCATCCGAGGGGCGCCGATTTTGGCCACAAGTTGGTCGAGTCCTTGGTGAACACTCATATTGCTTCCCACAGAGAGGTAAATGTTTGGAAAGGTCTCCATCATCGGCAGGATAATCCGTTGGGTGCGGTATCCGATGCCCGCGAGGATGAAGGGAATCTCGGGATAGCGCCGGGCCAGCCCGGCAAGGGCCTCCAATGGTATTTTGTCGTTCAGGCAAAAAACCGGCGTTCGCCGTTCCTCGATAGTCTGAAAGAGCCGGTCGCAACACCACGGCTCCAGGGACCAGTGGTCCTGAGCGGGCCGGATGGCCACCGCACCGGCTCCCGCGTCGAGGGCCGCGTCGATTTGCGCTTTTTCAGGGGGGAGGTCGTAGCCTGTCGCGGGTACGACAAGAGGACAAGGCACGAGCGACGAATGCCGCGCGTGGGCCTCATAGAGTTTCTCGTTCGAACGGGGCACATCGTTGACCAGGGTATCGGGAACCTCGCGCACCAAGGCCCGGGCGATATCGAGGCGCGCCATTTCCGCGAGCAGGTCTTCCGCCGAGGCGACCATCGTATTGCCCGGTTCAGCGCCGCCAAATCCCGTCTGTACGTCAAAAAGTTCGATATCCATATCCTGCCTCCATTCAAGAGAAAGCTTACAGCCTATCCTGCCGCGCGTGCTTCGCTTAAACAAGGACGAGCTTCGAGAGAGCGGAGAAAGTGCCCGACCTGCTCGAAAACCTCGCGGCTGCCGGGCCCATTCACGATGCCGTGCCGGTCCCGGTGGAGTACGATCAGCTTTTTCGTTTCGCTCCCGAGCAGCTCGAAGATGCGCTGGGCGCTGTGCGGATGCACGGTCGGATCGCCATCGCCTTGCACGATAAGCGCGGGCGCGGTAACGTCGGGCAAGACGCTCTCCATGGCTTTCATTGCCGTGCCAAGTTCGCTCACGCCCGCAATCGGGTTCCGGAAATAATTAATGTGTGGATTCTCGGGGTCATTTTCGACGTACCAGGGAGCATCGCGGCCGCTGAACCGGTTCAAAATCGTGTTCATTGTCACAACCGATGACGCCAGGCGTGCCGCGTAACTGCGTAACTCGAGGGGTGCCGAAATGGCGAAGGCCCCAAGCGTATCCGCCTGCTTTTCCGCCGCGGCCAGCAACGCGAAAACGCCCCCCATCGAGAAACCCCCGAACACCACCCTATCGGTGTAAGAGCGCACGACGGCGAAGGCGCGGTCAACGGAGGCGCGCCACGCGCCCCATTTGGTCCGGGCCAAGTCCTCGGGGGCCGTGCCGTGGCCTTTGAGGCGGACTCCGTAGACCACAAATCCCTGCTCGGCAAGATACTCGCCTAACGCGCGCACCTCGAGGGGGGCCGCCATGTAGCCGTGAATCAACACCACGCCGCCTCGGATGTGACGGGGTTCAAGCAGAAACGGCGCCCCGACCTCCGTAGGCTTGCTTTCCTCCACAATCGCGAATTCGGCGTAATCGGCCTCGAACAGCGCGCGGTCTTCCTCAAAGAAATGGCTTCGTATCCGCCTGCGCAGGATTTCGGGAGAAAGCGCGGCAGCATGTTTCACGATGGCCGCCGCCTCGTTTGCGGGTTCGAGTTCGTTCGCGCTCACAGACAGAATGTCCCGTGTGCGGACCGTCTCAAGGCCGGCTGCCGAAGCGCGCAGGCGGCGGGTTCGGATGTATCGGCCGTCTGCTGCGCGCAGAAGCCCCTCGTGCAAACAGCGGTCGAGGAAATCGCGCAATTCACTGCCATCGCCTCCGAAAGCCAGAGAGGGGTAGTGCTCGGCCAAGCGCGGATGCAGCCGGTATCGGCCTATTTTCTCGAGGCGTTGGGCGGCGAGAAACGCCCTGCTGCGCAACTCGTCCTCGGTAAAGGTGCCTGCGCGCAGATGGCGAAGCAGCCCTCCGAAAATGTGGTCGTGGTTGAGCGTGGTCAGTGAATAGGTAGCCTCCATGTAACGCAGCATCAGGCGTTGGGCAGCCTTTTGAAACACCGTGTCGGGATTGGCTGCCGGGCGGTCCAGCTCGGCATCGCCGCACGCCATAAGTCCGGCATACTCGGGAGCGTCGAGAAATTCCCCCACGTCGATGGGGTCTCCCAAAGTAATGTCGATATCCCTGTCTTGCGCGAGAACCGTTCCCTCAGCGGACAGCTCTTGTATGGCACGCGGGCTCAAGTCTTTTATGGCTTGTTTGGCGAGGTGGAGAAACACGCTGGTCTGAGGAGGCAGAGGGAAATAGACGATGTTCACGGGAACGATGACCGTCCGCTTCCGCAAGGCCTCGTCAACGGAGGATAGGTCAAACCGTTCGAGGGTTTCGGCCAGCTCGGATGACACCGGCTGTTCGGCCAGCCGGGCGAGCTTGCGGCGGTGGAGCTCGGCCCGCAGGGCCACGGCGGCCGCGTTTCTGGACCACGGCGGTCGTAACGGAGCTTCGTACGGAGAAGGGCGCTCAGTATCCGAATAGAGGTTGAACATACCCGGTTGATCAAGGATGCACTTGCCCTCGATCCTCATGGTTTCGGGAAAGATAAGCCAAGGCTGTTTGCCCACGAGCAGGCTGTGCATGATGGTCTTGTCGAGGTTGGGCTCGCTTGTCGAAATGGCCCCGATAGACGTGAGATAACCGGCGATCCGACCCTGCACGAATTCGGCGGGAGCGAGCGACCCCACGTCGAGTCCTGCGTGTTTCTGGAAAACATAGGGGATGAGAAATG
>JAWODE010000057.1:0-4104 GCA_046483455.1 Candidatus Hydrogenedentota bacterium
TTAATGTCGCCACCCAATGCCAGCACGTACGTAGCATAAGCACGCAAATAAAGATTAGATTGCGTCTCCTTCCGCGTCCAGTCATTAGCGATCTCCCGAACGTATTCTTGCAAGGCCTCGACAGGCTGTGCGGGTATGTCGAACTCACGGCCGTTTTTGACCAGCGTCAAGAAATGGAGACCGTAGACGGAACCATACGGATAGGGATCGGAGGAACCGGGCCAATACCCCAGGCCCCCGGAAGCGGTTTGCATCGAAAACAAGCGCCCGATGCCCGATTCAATATAGCCATTGACACGCGCCTGGTCCTCGAGCACTTCCTCCACGAGGCCTTGGCTCTTGCGCAAGAGATAGATGGGCATAAGTGCCGACGTCGTCTGCTCGACACACCCGTAAGGATAGTGCACAAGGTACTTCAGGGCATCATAAAGCTGGATTTGCGGATTGGCGCTCACGACCACCTCGATTTCGGCCTGGTCATTGGGCATAAACCGTGTGTTCTTAAAGGTGCGCGCTGTCTCAGGAGCAACCTCCACCAACGCATGATGCGATTGAAACGCCGCGGGCGGTTTAACCGGCAGAGCCGTTTCGTCAACCAGACGCTCGACTTCGGCTCCCTCGGAATCGGTCACCACCGCTTCCCAGCGGATATTGCCCTGCCCGATCGCCTCGGCCGCCCTCAACGGAATCTCGATAGTGGCCTCGCCATTGGCCGGAACGCCAATGGTCTTAGGCTGTCCCGAAATCTGAAGCGGACCGGTTACCGTGTTCGAAAGCCGGACTTGGCACGGGCTGTTGGTCGTATTAAAAAGCACGGCCGTGCAAGTCGCTTCATCGCCGGGAAGAAGGAAGCGCGGCAAGTTCGTGCGCAACATGTAAGGCCGCCGCACGTAGACAAAATCCCCCGAGGCGCCCGCGGCCGATTCGGTGCAGGCCACCGCAACCAAACGAAGCTGTCCGGAAAACTCCGGAACGTCCATCAGCACCTTGGTTAAACCGTCGGGGCCGGTGCGCACAACACGTGACCAGAGAGCCACGGGCTTGATCCAGCTTTCATCGGCTGCACCCGAGCGTTTAGCAAGACGGCGAAGCGCATCGCCGCCCGGTTTGGGCTTATCGAAGTCGTACGCCACCTTGTCGTAGTAGTGGGCGCGACGGTAGTCGGGCCGCCGCGGCCGCGCGAAATACTCGTACGGCGCGGGATTCTGGTAGTCCGTGATATCGTGAATGCCTTCGTCGACGGCCGCGAGGGTAACTTCGGCCTCCATCGGATTACCGGCATGGTCCGACACCCGCACGCAAAACTCCCGCTGACCCGCGGGACGCACTTCCTCGGGCAAATCAGGGAAGGCAACGGCGAGTTTCCTCTCAGGATTCTCCACGTTCATACTCGCCAATGCGAAACTGGAGAAGGGGTGCATCGGCGTTTTCCCAATCTCGATGGCATGAATAACCGTTGCTTCCAACCAGACATTCGGGAAGTGATCTTCTTCGACGCGAAGCTGAATCTCCCCCACGTTGTCTTCGATGCTCACGGGAATCATTTGCCGCAAAGAATCGCCCTGGACGGTCACGATACCGTGTCCGTCAAACGGCGATTCGAGCTTGAGCGTGGCTGTCTCCCCAATCGTGTACTTTTCTTTGTCCAGCGTAAGTTTGATGAGGCTCGGCCGGGCTTCGGAAACCATGCGGATGCGATCACCGTATGAATAAAAAGTCACGGTGCTGAACTGTTTTGTCTTGTCAGACTGAACCCGGAGACGGTAATACCCCCAGTCATTCAACTCGAATGTGGCGGACCCCTTGCCCTTCTGTAAAGAAACCGCCTTTGAATCTACCGTGTCAAAAGACTTGGTCCAGTTGGAACCATAATGGCTGTAGTACCGGCGAACGTAATAGTTCCAAACCTGTTTCTCGAGGTAGACTGTGGCTTTATCGAGTTCGGCCGGGGAACCGTCGGGCTCGACAGCCGCCACAAATACTTGAACGCCTTCGGCCTCTTCGGGTCGCGCTGTGCGAATTCCCAGGCAGAGTTCCGAGGGGAAATACATGGCCTCCGCCGTCGAATATACAGCGCGCCCGCCCAGTTCGAAGACCCCCGCGAAGACGCTGGCTGTAAGAGGGCTCGTCGCTTCGGGAGGCGCCGGATGCGAGAAGCTGAACGTAGCTTTTCCGTGAGCATCCGTCTGTTTCTCTCCAACGGTGATCGTATCGGGCTCAAAATCCGAATCGTTCTCAAAAGTGTAGCCTTCCCAACCCTCGGGGCTCCATCCCTTGCGCTCGAGAGCGACTTTCACGCTGCTTAACCGGCCCGTGGCGGGAGCGCCGAACAGATGCCTGGCCTCTACGTGGATATCGTAAGCTTGTCCGGCCAACCATCTGGCTTGTGGCACTTCGACCTTGGTTTCAATGCGGTTAGGGACAAATTCCTCGAGGCTGAACTGGTAGCTTCCCACGGATTCTTCGCTTCCAGGCACTACCAGCATGATGGTGTATTTGCCCGTGGGGAACTGTTTCTGCGTCTCGATGTCCAACGTGCCGGTTCCAAAGGCCGACAGATTGGTAACCTGCGATTTAAGAATGCGTCCATTGGGTTTCAAGACCTTCAGAAGCAACGGCGTTTCGGCAAGAGCGTCGCCGTAATTCGTGCGTACGATCCACCGGGCATGGACCGTCTCGCCGGGACGATAAAGCTCGCGGTCAGCGTAAATGAAGGCATCATACGCTTCCTTATCGTACATCGGCATTCCGGGGAGAATTTCCGGCGTGTCGTCATTACGGCGCGTGAGTTCGAGCAACGTGAAATCATCTTCGTACTCGATAACCGCTACCGCGGGAACGCCAAGCGAGGTATCGAGGTCAGACATCCGGACAATGCCCTCTTCATCGGTATGGCCCAGTGCCAGCAACTGGTTCTTGTCGGAATGGAGGGTAACCTTGGCACGGTGAAGAGGTTCAAGGGAGAACAGATTGTGCGCGAAAAGCATAATCCCGTCATCGAGCCAATGCGCCAGCACACCGATATCGGTGAACATGACGATCTTGGTGGCTGAGGCGCCCTCTTTGGAACGGGCTTCGATGCAGAATACCCCTCGCTTGTCGCGGGGAAGCAACGCTTCCAGATCAAGCGCGGCACTGACCACGTAGTCCTGCTTGAGGGGCATATCGAGTTCCGTCGAAGCGATTTTTTCGCTCCACTTCCGAATGAAGTCGCTCCCACCCCGCCGGGTATGCCTGTAATTCGCCGACGAGACGTCTATAGCCATATCGTCGAGGGCGACGGCAACGTTCGACGGAAACATCCGGTAGGCATTGACGGTGACTTTTTCCACGTTGCGCGACGTGACCGCCAGCGCGGATGTCGCCCGAGTCGGAAAATAATATTTCCCGTCCTGGTTAAAGCCGACGAAGGAGGGCACCTCGTCTGTTTGAAGCGAACGTGTTGCGGGGGCGGAACTCTTGCCCCCTCCCACGTATTCGATGCCCTCGGCAATGCGAAGCTGATACGCAGTTTTGGAATGAAACACACCGTAGATCCGAAAATATCGATGACCGTGAGGGGTGATGCGAAGGTCTTCGACGGACGGCGTGAATGTTAGGTGCTTCTCAAGTTCCTCCGAATTCACGGCGACGTTCAGGCGCAACGAAAGGTAAAGCCCCTCTTCGTAATCACGGCCCCACCACGTGTTTTCAATCCGCAACGGCGGCGCGGGGCGGGTTGCCTCATAATGGTAGGGTTCCCGCAGGGCCGCATTGGGGAGGCCCGCCAGGCCCTCTTCAATCGTCAGGGACACTTCAACGTGTTCACGTTGCCCCGGCGTAAAGACCAACGCCACGTTTTGAGCGCGTTCCGCACCGCGGACATCAAACCGAAGTGCTTTGCCGGTTGTTGTTTCAATCAGCTTTGTCCGGGAAGCAAGCGCGTCTTTGCGGACAGGATGGGAGAACTGTACGTGAAGCGTGTGGGTATTCCCGTCGGTCGGGCCCCATCGCACGGATTTCACTTCGAGGGATTCGGGGCGCGTTTCGAGGGTAGCCTGATACTCTTCGACGAGGCTTCGGCCCTGGCTCCCCTCCATGCCCTTTGCCAAATGCACCTGAATG
>JAWODE010000532.1:0-3685 GCA_046483455.1 Candidatus Hydrogenedentota bacterium
GGACGAGCTCTTCGAGGTGGGCGAGCCCTTCTACTTCAAATACGCCTCAAAACCGAGCTACGGGTGCAACGCGAGCCTGGTACGGTTGCCCGACGAGGTCACGCGCGGAAAAGACGTCCTCCTCTTCAGCACACCGGATACCAACGGCGGCGAACGGCTCCGCATGACCGTTTGGGCCAGCTTCGACGGCGCCAAAACCTGGCCCGTGAAGCAGCTCGTCTACGAAGGCCCAAGCGCCTATTCCTCCCTCGCTGCCGGCAAAGACGGAACGGTTTATCTGCTCTTCGAAAAAGGTGTCGAGAAGCTCTATGAAACTGTTGCGCTGGTCCGTTTCAACTTGATGTGGCTGTGTGATGGAAAGGACTGGCGGACCTTTCTTCCAGAAGACTAATGCCTTTGATTGCTCTCCAGAAAGCGTTCGCGCAACGCTACATTTCGCCCTTTGTAACGATATGTAACGTTACATTTTCTATTTACGGCCCCTGCCTGGCGCAAAAAAAATTAAATTAAGGCACTCATTTTTAATGGTTTACGCAATCCCGTGACTCCAGGTCATATTGTGGCACGGAAAATGCTTTTTCATAGACGTCAATGTGAATCTCCTTAAAGGGCGGAAAAGAAGCAATGACTATTGAACGTGTTCTGCGTGCTATCGCAGGTTTTTTCATACTGATGAGTGCCATTCTTGCGGCTGTGCATTCGCCGTACTGGCTTTTCTTCACCGGATTCGTGGGAGTCAATCTAGTGCAGTCCGGGCTCACGAATTGGTGCCCGATGGTCTGGGTGCTCGAGAAAGTCGGTCTTCCGCGGTGCGATGAACCGGCCGTGTGAGAGGCCCGTTACGGAAAACAGTTTAATCCGGTCGTTTACGACCGTCAGGGTTCCCTCCCTAAAACCGGGGCGGTATATCCACGCCGCTCCGTGCCGCCGGGTCGTTGCCGAGGCCCGTGCGGTGTAGCTCCGCCCGAGGAAGGTTCGGGGACTCGCGACCCCTCAGTATGCCGCGCGGGTCCCCGACCTTCTTCACCCCTTATTTTCACCTCTACGAATCACTTTTGGTCCTGCCGTGCCTTCATACCAGTCATAACGACGTCTTTGGCGAAATACTGCGTGGCGAAATTCGGAGATACAAGGGCCAAGATAGATTTGAGCCCTCAAGCATCAGGTCGGAAATCGCCAGACGTCTGACACAAAATCAGGCGTGTAACCGGGAAACGCGGAACGGCTCTTTCCCCTTACTGAGCGATTCTGCCGGGCTGCCTTATTCGCCCTGTTCCCTTTTGCCCTGCTTTATCCAGCGATCAGGAAAAATCTGTGGCATTGACTTCTCTGCATTCCAACAGAAACAATAGATTATGGGTAGGTTGCGAAACTGTTGCCTTCGGGAAACAGCATTAAGGATAGTATTAACCCACCTGCATTAGGGGATGAGCATCATGAAATTCACGCGTAGAGAATTCCTTGGTTTCTCGGCGGCCCTTGGCCTTGCCTCCTGTGCCAAAATGAAGAAGGTGGTGCCGGACGTCAATCTCAGCCGCCTGAAACCGCGCTTCGGCGGCGGCGATTTCACGTTCGCAACGATAAACGACGTGCACGTGCTGGATGCCAAGAGCGTCGGCATTGTCAACGAAGCCGTTAAGAGCATCAATGGGGATGAACGCGTGCAGTTCACGGTCGTACTGGGCGATATTGCGACGGACGGACGGTACAAGGAGTTGAATCTCGCGAAAACCGCCTTTGACCGCCTCGAGCAGCCCTATTTCGCCGTCCCGGGCAACCATGACGTCTACATGAAAGCCAAGGATATCTTTGGAAACTTTACGAGCACCTTCGGGCCGGTGCATTGGGATGAAGGCGAAAAAAGTTGGCTTTTCCTGGGACTGAATTCATGCGAGAAATCAAAAAGCGATGTGACGGTCCAGCCCGATGAGCTCGCCTGGCTCGAGAAAACCCTGGCCAACGTAAACCGCCAGCGGCCCATCGTGCTATTCGCCCACCATCCGTTCAATCCCAATACCAAAGCGTACCGGGTCAAGAACGCCGAGGAGGTGCTCGGTATGTTTGCCGATCATAACCTGAAACTCGTGGCCGCGGGTCACTACCACGGGAACCAGGTGGAAGAGCACAACGGCATCCTGTTTACCACCACCGCCTGCTGTTCGACCACGCGCGACAATTTCGACGAAACCCCCGAAAAGGGCTACCGCCTTTTCCACGTGACCGATGACGCACTGAAAACCGAGTTCGTCATCGTGCGTAGTTAAGCTGATACTCTCTCAGCCATTTCGGCCTGCCGTGGCCATGGTTTTGACAAAGCGCGCGGGCTACCGCATGATTGGGGTATTGTGAAGCGTTCAACGAAAAGTGTGGTTGTCATTACCCTGTTGCTTTTCGTCGGTTACTTTGGCGTGCTGCCCATGTTCTGGCCCAAGCCTTCCGCGCACGTCGAGTATCCTGCACAGGTTCGCAAGGGCCGGGATATAGAGATTACTGTCCGGGTTTCGGCGTGGCATCCTCTCTTTCATGTGAATCGAATTCGTTTGGTGCCGGATTTGGAACGGTCCAGCGCCGTGAATCCAACGGACCCGTTTACTCCTCTGCAGCCTTTTGGGGTGTCTCCTCGACGATATGGTTACGGCGACATGTTCAAACGGTTCACGTGGCCCGTCACCCGCGTTCGCACGGTGCGTGTTGCGCTGAGCGACGAGCACGTCGCCGGCAAACTTCAGCCGGGAGAACTAAGAGGTACATTCGATGTGAGCTACACTCACGCGGTGTACCACCACCGCATCATTTCATCCAGAGAAGGTGTCGAGCGCGTGCCCTTCAGTATCCAGGTTGTACGCGCGGACTGATCTTTTGCGTGCCCTGGCTGCTCTACGAAAACGGCGACTTGGGAAAAGGCCGCTTTGGAATCACGTGTACCGTGCATCGGGGTGAAAGCACACCACGGCGGCGGTGGTGCCTGTAGGGGCGAACTCGCCCGCATCCGTGATCCGGACGCCCACGCGCTCGGTCGCACCGAGTAAATCGAGAATTGTCTTGTTATAGTGGGAATCAGCCATGGCCGGATACCCCGGCGACCATCGGATGCCTTGGTCTGGCGCGGCACCGAAGCGGTCGCGTAACAAGGCATGCACGCGATCGGCCATATCTTCCGCAACACGGTCAGACAACCCTTGCAAATACAGAGCGGCCTCGGAGTCTCCTTGGGCCTTAAACTCGGAAATCTGGGCCTCGACTTGGGCCCCGCTGGTCGTGAGTTCCACGCCAATGGCATCCATCTTACCCGATTCCCGCGGATAAAAATACTGGGCCGCACAAATAGTGTCTTTGCCGCGTGCGCCAAGCACCCGCGTGAACCCGAAGCGGCACAGTTCGACACCAACATCGTCGGGATCGTAAACAATCACTTCGTCGCCCTCAGACTGGCACGGATAAATGCCGTACACGCCCTGCGGCCGCACCCATTGGGCTTTGTCCGCCTTATTGATCCATTCTTCGAAGAGGGTGTTGAGTTTTTCGGGCGTTTCACCGCGTTTTTGGCGGCTGGTGGTACCGCCAAATTTCCAGTTCAAGGCGAACAAGGTCTTTGTATCCAAATACGGAGCCAATTGCCGTAAGGAGTAATGCAGTGTCTCGGACCGGAACCATGGGGAATCGGGCACCCGATATTTTTCGAAGC
>JAWODE010000183.1:0-5362 GCA_046483455.1 Candidatus Hydrogenedentota bacterium
GGCTATTCGTCCTCCGTGATGATGCTGTCCTTATGTGCACTGTAGGACCAGGTGGGCAGAGGCCCCGTCTTTCCGCTTTTCGGATCCAGACAGTGGCGGTACGAGGCCTTGACGTTTTGATTCTGGACGGGCCTTCCCTTTCCACTTCGGGTCCAGATAATCCATGATCGATGCCGGCGGCTCTTGTACCAAATCCGTGTTGTAGATGATCACCCGCGCACGTGCGGCAAAGCCCGTCCAGAAATGCTCGGGGTCCCTGTACGTTGCAGGGATTGCCTCGGCCGCCGGAGACGCATACGCCTCCAGAAGCCCTTTGTTTTTGAGCACAATCGTCTGAGCGATCTCGTTGTTCCAAAACACATCCGCTCGAGGACGGTCGGCTTCGTTGATGACTCGCATCACCAGCCCCGTGGTCTTGCTGGCTTCCGTATCGTACACGGGCCGGACTTCGATACCGGTTTCTTCTTCGAACTTCGCCAGAATCGGCCGCGAAAACATTTCGTCGAGGGCCGTATAGACCACGACCACCGGTTTATCGTCTCCCCCGCATCCCGCCAGGCAGGACAGCGAGAGGATTCCCACCAACACCCATTTCGCTGACTTTGCCATTATTGTTCTCTCCCGTAGTCTACTTTTTGCTTGCCTGCCACCGTGATGTCATCTTGAGGGAAGCGACAAACACAATCAAGAAATTAAACACCACGCTGAAGGCCACATGGCAGCTCCAGTAGAACGTGTACAGCTTCTGAGGGCGGCTACGCTCTTCCAAGTTCCAGATGTACGCCAGCGGCGGCGACAGGAACACCACGGTTTCATAAACGGATTTCGTGAAAGGATGGTTCCGGCCCGGCGCTATACGCAACTCGCTCAGCATCGCGTACGATGCGGCTCCCGCAAGCCACATCAGGAGCACCACCCACGCGGTCAGCACATACGCCCAGATGACCGCGCGCGTAGATGTCTTTGCGAATGACGATGCGAGTATTCCCATGCTGGCACCCAGCAGGCCTGTCAGACAGGCTGACACAAATCCGGTGACCAGAGCGCCGCCTCCCCGAGATCCGGGTTGCAGCTGCATAAGAAGGAAGCACCACACCCAAAACACAATGAATGCCGGTAGCAGCATGCGGCAGCCCGCCAGAAACTTACCCCATAACACCTGCGCGCCGCGTAATCGTGTTATCCGCAGCATATCGAGATTGCCCAATTCATATTCGTTCGCGATCGAGGTGGCGGTAGTAAGAGGAGCGATCAGCCCGAAAGCAAACCACATGAAAATCACCCACGTGGTTGTCACACGTGGGCGCGCCGGCTGCTGGGATTCAAAGCAGACAAGGAACGCGGTAACCCCAATAAGGGTCGCCACCCCGAAGAGCAGGAGATTCAGCCCTCGCAATACGTAGCGATGACTCCTCCCCGCAAAGCGCGTGTCTTTCACATAAACGGGGTTCGAGAAGTCCTCGATCATGCGTATTCTTTTCTTTGGCAACCTCGCTCGCCGAAATGGCCAAAGGAGACCGGATAGCAAAAGCTCCCAAAAACGGCTTTCCCCAGAATCGGGTCGGCGAATGTTCCAATAAATGAGTCCCAAACCGATAAGGATAATTACGCTCTGAATGATGGCAGACGCAACGACAAGCTCCGAGCCGGTTTCTCCTATCGACGCCGCTATTCCCGCGAAGGCCGGACAAGCAACCGCCAACGCATGTTCAAACCGGCCGCCGAGATGATAGATACCCATCGCATCCAGAACGATGCCCCCGACGAGAACAAGGCCACCCATCACCACGAATGCATACAGATACGCGCGAACAAAGGCGGTCAAGACTGTTTGTGATTTTGCTGAAGCATAGAGTCCCATCACGGCGCAGGAAACCATTACTACCAACACCATCCCCACTCCGAGAAGGAGATTGCGCAACTCGAGACCTACCAGGAAATAAATCGAGGCAACAACGGGCAAGGTAGTAAGAAGCAGTATCAGTTGCAGCGCCAAAACGCTGAAAAGTTGGGCAAACACAAAGCCGAGAGGCCAAATCCGCGTGGCCCGCACGAGGTCGAACGTCTCCCGCTGGCGTTCTAGCACGATGGACGTTGCCGCATAGGGCGTCACAAGAATCATCACGGCAAACATCCACGTCATTATCGAGGGGACGATGATGTTTTGGGCTATGCGGCCTCCGCGAAAGTAGTATTGATGTTCACCAGGCCAAGACGCAATCACCAAGAATGATGTAATGCTTACCAACAACAGGACCCAGACGAAAGTCCGCTTCTGCCGGGCCGCGCGCAGCAAATCCCGCCGGATAATGGCCGTACTGGGAAACATCATCGCTGGGCCCTCTCCCATTTCACGCGGAATATGGTCGCGGCCAGCCACAACGCAAACAGGCTATAAGCCGTGCAAATGCCAATATTGGCCAGCCAATAGCCGGTAATGTATTCCCCTCGGTGAAAGTGCATGGAGGCATTCTGAGTGTAGCCCAATAATGGCGAAAACAGCATAAGAATCTGGTCGAATCTTCGGAAAAATGACTGGAATGCCTGCCTGTGTCCCCCGAAAAACACCCACAACGAGAATTCTTCCACAACGAAACGCACGACGAGATAGAAGAGAAAATAAGCGCAGGCGGTCAGCAGATAGGCGAGCACGACCGCTACCGTAGTACGCCTCGTCAATACGGACGCGAGTATGCCCATACTGGCTCCCACCACGGCAAAGACGCACGCCGAGACAAACGAGACCAGGCACATACCCATCGTGTCGTCCATATGCCGGTATTCGCCGTACAAAACCAACGGTATCAGCAACACCGCCGCGATGAACAGGGGCGATAATCCCCGGAGTCCCGCCAACGTTTTTCCAACGATGACTTGGTACGGCCGCATCGGAGTCATGCGAAGCATGTCGAGGTTCCCCAATTCATGCTCGCGTGTGACGCTCGTGGCCGTGGCCATGGGGGCCAGTAGCCCCACCGCCGCCATAAGCATCCCTGACCACAGTACGGCCATCATGTCCTCGCTGAATTGCTTCCCTGCCAGAAGCAAGACTCCCAGGACGGCCCCCTCGATGAGCAACGCCAGAAAGAGGGTTCGGTAACGCCGCCCCGTGCGGGCGAAGGTTTCCCAGAGCACCTCCCGGGCGTAAACGGGGTTGACGTGGTCGGACAACGGTTTGGCCGGCCTACCCCTTGCCGCCTGGACCTTCAGCATGCGTTTCCACACGGGCTCACGAACCCGCTGGAGGGGCAACAGCGCGATCCTCCGCACGACAATCACAGCCAGTACGAGGCACACCGTCCCGATCCCGAGTTGTATGCCAATTGCCCCCACCCAGGTGCCCGTCCGAATCGTGTACGGTTGCACCGCATAGTTGACGGCGGTCACAAAGGGAACGAACAAATAGACATATTGCATGGGATTCGGCACATTTCTTAACGGGTCCATACCCGAGAAACTCCTGGCAATGAGATATCCATAGGCTCCAATCCAAAACGCGCCACCGATAGCGGCTATTGCGAGAAAAACGGAATTCGCCAATGCCCGCCGCATGTCTCGCGCGAGCATCGAGCAGAGCAGGCTTATGCACGTGATCGAGTAGGCCACCGACAGCAAAATGCTCACGGACACGAAGAACGCGCCCAGCTCGATACCCACAAGGAAATACAGCGTCGCGACAAGGGGTAGCATCGATATCATGATGAGCAGATACATGCCCATCGTGTTCAGAAGCTTTCCCACCATGATGCCGCTCGGGCTGATTAGCGTCAGAAAGACTTGGTCGAATGTTTCCTGTTGCCGCTCAAGAATAATTGTGGTTCCCCCATAGGCAGGCAACACGAACACCGCCGCGAAACACCACACCACCAGAGCGCTGATAAGGATAACCATCGACGCCTCGCCGCCCATCGTGAAGTAAAACGCTGCATCCCACGGCCATGCCGTAAGAACGACGAAACTTCCAACAGCCACCGCGAGTATCACAAGGAGGAAAGGCCGCACGCCCCGTAGTTTGCGGATCAATTCATGTTTTACAACGCTTATAAACGGAAAAACCACCTCATACCCCCCGTATCGCGACCCGCTACGGATCGCGCAGCCCTACCTTCGAAAACCGCCAGATCGAGATTTGTACAAACAACCAGGATACAAAGCCGAAGCCTACCATGCTTACAGACCACATCAACAACGGGCTTGGCAGTTGCCACATGTACACCAAAAACCCCCGGCGGATACGCATATTGAAAGGCATTACCTTCGCTGAAATGACGTCTCGATCCGGCGCTCGCTCAACATAGTACGTCTTGTCACACACTCCTCCGTACGCCCCCAACGGAGAGACGAACTGCCATGCCTGCGCATACAATTCGACTTTCTCGTAATACCGTTCCTGTATGCGAACCCGGGCAAGCTGACCATAGCCGCCTGGGTCCACCACCTCCACCGGCGTAATCGCGCGCGTTGTCCATTTTGTGGCGTACAGTCCCCCAAACCAGACACCGCCGAAAAGCAGCAGGATCGCGAAGTAAGCGATGGCGAACGCCGAGGCGGTCTTTCGGGTAAATTGCGACACAAGAAGGCATACCGAGACGACGAGGATAACGCAGACCATGAGGCTCCCGTATCCGGTAAAGAAATTGCCCACCTGTTCTCCGAAAAAGAGGTTGGCGCCCAGCAGAATCAGGCTTGCCGCGAAAATGCCAATAAGCAAGGGCACCATGGTGGCCAACCCGGCAGCGAATTTTCCCAGAATCACCTGCCGCGGACGCAACAGCGTACTGCGCAGCGCATCAAGAGTGCCCCGTTGCAGGTCCCGGGCGAAGGTCGGTATTAAAAAAGGCGGCGCAACAATAGCACACAGCACCATGGCCAGCATAAACCACATGTATACCCCATCGGGGCCGTAGGCGATAATGCCCAACACCATGAAGATCACCATGCTTGCATACATCGCACGGATCATGCGCGTCTGCATGCCCAGCAATCCCCAGCGCAATTCCCGCACGCGCATGGGGTTCGCGTGGTCGCTGATGGACTCGGTGCGCCGAAGCGGGTCGAGCAGATAATACGGAAACTGCTTTCTCCGAGCCGCCAGCACGGCTGCATCGTCGATGGGCTTGTCATCTCGCTGTTTCCGGGCCTCTCGTTCGCGCCCAATCACCTGGACTGCCCAAAAGGACGCCAGCATGCCGATTGCAGCCTGACCGAAAAGGAAAATCGCGTATTTTTCCCACGTGAACTGGTCCAATAAAAGGCCAACAATCACTATGGGCGGAAAAAGCCAGAAAATATGTTCTTGATAGGCGCTGTTTGTCACATACTGGACCAGTGCGCCTTGCCAATTGTTCATAAGGCTCGCCAG
>JAWODE010000391.1:0-15690 GCA_046483455.1 Candidatus Hydrogenedentota bacterium
AGCGAACCGGAGATCACGTTGAACATCGTGGTTTTTCCCGCCCCGTTCGGGCCGATGATCGCCTTGATCTGCCCCTCGGGCACGTCGAACGACACCCGGTCCAAGGCGACCACGCCCCCGAAGGCCCGGCGCACGTTATTGACTTCAAGCAGCGCCATGGTCACTCCTTATGCCTTCCAGCCAGCGTCCCGGGAACCGACGGATGAATTGTGCCAATGGCTTGAGCGGGCCCTCCGGCGCAAACACGAGGATGGTGATGAGGATCACGCCGAACACGGCGTTGTCGTAACTGCCAAACCAGCCACGCAGCGAAAGGAAATTGAGCACCGTACTTACCACGGCAGCGCCCCACAGGTTGGTCATGCCGCCGGCGGCCACCAGAGCGACATAGCGCACCGATTTCAGCGCGCCGGCTTCGGAGGGATTGATGCCCCCGGTGTAATGCGTCAATAACACGCCGGCCATGGCCGCCAGCAGCGCGCTGGCCACAAACGCCTTCAGTTTGTAGCGGGCCGTGTTGATGCCCATGGCATTCGCGGCGGTTTCGCGATCGTGAATGGCCTGTAACGCGCGCCCCACGCGGGAACGCATCAAATTACGCAGCAGGATGATCAACAGCAGCACGACGCCGCAGGCCATGTAGTAGTTCTGAACGCGCACGTCGCTCTTCCCCGAGATGCTCAGGACTCCGCCGAACGACCATGCCGGCACGCCCACCATGCCGTCCGTGGCGTTGGTAATGGTGCTGCCCAGGATGATCTTGTACACGATCAGGCCGAATCCCAGCGTCGCCATAGCGAGGTAGTGCCCTTTGAGCCGCAACGCCGGATAACCGATGAGGCACGCAATGACGAATGTAATGCCCATCGCCGCTATGAATGCCGCCCATGGGGAGACGTTCAGCATGTCCACGCCGTAGATGTCCTGGTTGGCGACGAATACGTGCGCCTGCTTCAGCCACCGGCCCCATGCGGTTGTCTGGAACCTCGAGAAGTCGGTGGTGGTCAATATGGCCGTGGTATAACCGCCAATGGCAAAGAAGGCTCCGTGACCCAACGAGATCTGGCCGGCGTACCCCATGATGAAACATAGCCCGATAACCACGATGGCGTAATAGATGGACATGGTGAGCTGCGTCAGGCAGTATTCTTTGTCCATGGCCCGCAGGACAAGCTGCGCCGCGATGAGTGCGGCGATGAGTGCCATAATCCCGAGTATCGGTTTGAGTTTCACGCTAGAACTCTCTGACGTTTTCGCCCACGGGCTTACCCAGAAGGCCGTGGGGACGCACAAACAAGACCAGAAGAAGAATGCCGAACGCGGTTACGTCGGTGTATGCCGCGGGTAGTATGCTTACGCTATACGCCTCCAACACCCCCACCAGCAGTCCTCCCACCAAAGCGGCCATGGGATTGCCCAATCCGCCGAGGATCGCGGCGGCAATGCCCTTGATCGCCAGGGGCGCGCCCATTTCATAGTGGGTCATCGTGATGGGGGAGATCACGCACCCCCCCATGGCGCCGAGACCGGCACTCAGCGCGAAGGACAACGTCCGCATGTTCGAGATGTTAATGCCCGCGAGCATGGCCGCCTCGGGATTCGAGGAGCAGGCCCGCATCGCCCGGCCGTGCATGGTGTATTTCAGGAACGCATGCAGACAGATGACGATCACCCCCACCGTCCCCAACACCCACAAGACCTGCGGCGAGATGGCCGCACCAAACAAGTGAACGGACGATATCGCGTTGCCGGTAAAATAGGGGAGGGACCGCACCTTTTCATCCCACACGTGCAGCGCGACTTCCTGGATGACGATGGACAGTCCGATTGTGATGACGATCATGTGCAATATCGAGTGACGGCGCAGGCGCCGAAAGAACACCATCTCGAGGAGGCCCCCGAGCAACGCCACAATCACTACCGCGGCCGCCACCGCTACCGGCAACGGCAGGAAAAAGGCCAGGCTGACCGCCAGCATGCCGCCCAGCATCACAAACTCCCCCTGGGCGAAATTTAAGATGCCTGTCGCGCTATAAATCAGGTTAAAGCCGATGGCTACGACCGCATAAATGCTGCCCTTCGTGATGCCGGACAGAAAATACTGGAGTATAAGGTCGCCTTGTCCCATTCCGTTTCCATAGAAGAGGAAGCCCCCGGTCCACGCCGCCGGGGCTTCCCAATGCCGCCGCCCTTACTCTGTGATGGCGCCGCTCCGCCTTATTTGTTATACCGGGTAAACTTGCCGTCTTTAACGGTCAGCATCTCGAAAGCATCGAGACTCAAGCCCGTGTGGTCTTCGGGCGAGAAATTGAAAACGCCGGCCGTCCCCGCGAAGTCTTTGAGGTTCTCGATGGCGTCCCGGACCTTCTCCCGGTCGGTCGTACCAGCCTTTTTAATGCCTGCTACCACGATCGTAAACGCATCATAACCGTGGCCCCCGAAGGTACTGACGTTCTCGTTGTACTTGTCCTCGTATTCTTTTTTATACGCCGCGAGCAACGCCTTCTGCGGGTGGTCGTCGGCCAGTTCGTCGACGACCAAGAGGCGGCCCGCCGGAAACAACGTGCCTTCCGCGGCCACCCCCGCCTGTTCCACGTACTTCAGGTTGCCGAATCCATGGCTCTGGAATAGGGGTACGTCCAGTCCGATCTGCCTCATGTTCTTGGCGACAATGGACTGTGCCGGGACGATCGACCAGTTGACAACGGCCTGAACGCCGGGCGTGCCCTTGACCTTGGTCAGCACATCGGTCAGGTCGGTGGCTTGCTTGTCATAGACTTCGTTTACCAGAATCCGGATGCCGTGATCCGGAGCCATTTCGGTGAGTTGTTTTTTGCCCTGGTTGCCAAAACCGGCATTGCTCGTGACAACCGCGATCTTGCTGATACCCAAGTCCTTCATGGTGTTGTAAATCCACGTGACGGCCTGGCTGTCTTTCTGCGGCGTTTTGAAAACGTACTTGGCGACGGGATTGGTGATGGCTTCGGCAGCGGCGCACGACACCAGGACCATTTCGTTCTCTTCACACAAGGCTTTGATCTGCATCGTCTCGCCGGTGGTCGAGGGGCCGATGATCGCCACAACCTTTTCTTCTTCAATCAATTGCTTGGCGAACGACACCGCCTTTTGCGGGCTGCCCTGCGTGTCTTTCACAATGACCTGGACCTCGCGGCCCAACAGCCCTCCTCCAGCGTTAATCTTCTCGGCCAGCATCTCGGCGGTTTTCTTCTCGGGCGCGCCCAGGAATGACGCCGGCCCTGTAACCGAGAAAAGCGCGCCGATTTTGATGGGTTTGCCCTCGGCGGCCGCCGCGGGCGGCTGAAAGGAAACCATACCGAACAAAATACACACGCCCATTGCCACAATCATTGAACGTTTCATGATACCCCTCCTCTTAGGAACTCTCTGTGACGGCCTGGTTGCGCTCCACCCATCCCCCAATGCCGAATTTACGGGGAGAGACGGTCAGCTTGCCAGAATGCCGCACCTCTGTCAACTTCAGAGCTTCTCTTCAATCGGTGGCTACGCCAAGGAATGCGGTTTAGCGATGGAAGGGACTGGGGAGCGGTTGAAAAAGTCCTTAATAAACCATTGGAATTGACCGAAAAGCGGGGACTGACCCAACGGTTTGCCTAGCAAACCGGGGTCTGTCCCGGGCGCTTTTCGGTCCCGGGCGCTTTTCGCGTCTACGATGCACGGCCCGGGTTTTTTAACGGCTCCATTGCCCTGAAAGTGTGTCTTCTTGACCCCGGCACGTTGCCCGATTATCTTCAGGAAAGCACATGGCTCGCTCATATCAACGAAGGAGGCTATCATGCTGCATGTTGTTTTCTGCCTGTTGCCGGCTGTAGTCGTATCGGGGGCAAATGCGGCCGACCCCTTTCCGCGTGTGCAGGCGGTGCCGCTTCCGTATCGTCAGGTGGCGCTCGAAATAGAGGGGACCGAGGTCGCGCGCTACCACTATGGACCGGATGTGCCGAAACCGTATGTTTTTCCCCTCATCGGGCCCGCGGGCCGGCGCGTCACCCGCCTGACCCATCCCCATGACCCCGTCGGGCACGGCCACCATCTTTCGGTATGGGTGGGTCACCAAAACGTCAACGGCACGAACTTCTGGGAGTTGAACCCCAAGGTCCGGATAGTCCACCAACGCATCGAGGAATACACGGACGGGCCCACCCGGGCGTCGGTATCGGCAAGCAATCTCTGGCATGACGCCGCGGGGAATCCCGTTTTGAACGAGCGCCGGACCACCGCCCTCGTGGCGCTTGACAATAACGAGCGCTATCTCGACACGACGCTCGAGATTACGCCTGCGTCAGAAAAAGTGGTTTTTGGCAAGACCTCCTTCGGGCTCTTCGCGGTGCGCGTCGCCAAAACCATGAGTGTCAACGACGGCGGCGGGACCTTGCGCAACGCCGATGGCGCCGTCGGGGAAAAGGCCATGTTCTGGAAACATGCCCGCTGGGTCGATTACACGGGCCATGTGACCGGAACCGAGGAAAACGGCATCGCCTTTTTCGATCACCCGGACAATCCGAACTTCCCCACCGGCTGGCACGTGCGGGGCGACGGCTGGATGGGCGCGAGTTTTACCCTCGATGGCCCCTTCGAATTGTTGAAAGGCGAAACGCGTGTCCTCCGCTACCGCCTCTACGTTCACGATGGCAAGGCCACTCCCGAACGCATCGAGGAACACTGGAAACGCTTTGCGGAAGAATGAGGAGGGATGGTCTTAATAAGAAAAAGGCGCGGATGCTCTCCGCGCCCTTTTGTTTTTCAGACCTTATGGCCCGGGTAAGTTAAGGCGTAAGCGTCTCAGACAACACCGTAAGCATCTCGATCCACGTGCTGCAAATCGGGAATTCGCCCGGGTACCGGATGAATTTCACGTGGCCATCCAAGAACAACACATTCCCGCCACCGGGAATGTGGTTGAATGAAGCTTGGCCGTCTTTTGGTGCAGCGGGCCAAACCGCGATGTCCCACATCAGCGGCAATTCGCTCTGCGCCGTGGTCGACGCGGCCGGATTGTTAATGTCGGTAATAAAGAACCGCTCGATACCCTCGCGCAAGCGGTAAGCGGTTACATTGCCGCTTGAAAGATCCGTATCATGCACATCGCCCCATCTGCCTTCTGCGGCAGCATTTACACACGTCGTGTTCATCTCTGTATTCACGGCGGTGACAAAATCCAGGTCGAAATCGGCTGGGAAACTGCACGGATACTTGTTGATGTCAACGCCCTGAGCCACGACCATGTCTCCGGTGACAGCCCAGCCCAGATACTGGTAGGACACATCCCAAAACAGGCATGGGTCCACAGGATCCGTGCGGAAATACCGCTCGAAGTAATTCAGCGAATCCGGATCCGAGGGGCACTGCATGACATTTACATCCGTGAGATACTCGGGGTAGATCGTGGGACCATCCGGAAAAAGATGGTTCTTGTTCACCACGGAATCGGTACGATCTTGCCAAGCCAAATCGCACCCGCTCGGGTGCACGCGCTTCATAGGCGGGAACTTTTCCCCCTTGCTTTCGTTGGCGTACATCTTGAACACCAGCCCCATTTGTTTGAGGTTGTTGGCGCAACTTGCCCGCCGCGCCGCTTCGCGGGCCCGGGCCAGCGCCGGCAACAGGATGGCCGCCAGAATGCCGATGATCGCAATGACCACCAAAAGTTCAATCAATGTGAAGCCTTTCTTTCGCATCTTTCCTTGCTCCTCTCCAATACATTTTATGCGTTAATGAAACATGTTTGAATGCAGGGTCATGGTGTCCGGTGTGCTTAGTTTCCTCCTCCTGGTTTCCGCGCCGTCACTTCGAGACGCGCGCCCCACTCCCAAAAACCGCGAGACGCGGTTTACAACCTATCGCCATACCAGTTTTCTTCGCCATACACCGCCTGGGCCTCCTCGGGAAACACATTCCGACGGACCGCCGCGAGCGTTTCTTCCCAATCGTATTCGCGAAACAACGGCCGCCACCTGTATGCGTCGGCAAGGGTATTGAAGACGTGAAACATATTCGTGAAAGGATTTTGAATCCCCAGCGCGGCCCTGGGACTATTATTCGTGATCAAGGTGATGGAGCCATCCACCAGCGCCCAGATTCCGAACGCCATCTCTCGAAGCACGGTACCGTTTTCGCACACGAGATTCCCTTCGGCTACCGCGTCTTCGAGGATTCCCCGCAGGATGCCTAAGGCACATTGCTCCATGTCTGTCAATTTCAGGAGTCGTTTCGGAGTGGCTTTTTCCCGCACCGGGCCCATGGCCGTGTACAAAATGCGCGAGTCGTCGGGATACAAGCGCGTGAAAAGTGAAACAGCCTCTCCGAGCGCCAGCACGCGCTCGCGCGAAAGCCCGGGGTAATTCGCCCCGCGTTCCATCATCGCCACACGCTTTTCCAAGGAGCGCAGCGCCAGAGCGACCAGCAGGTCCTCCTTGGACCCAAACCACTGGTACACCGTCCCTTTAGGACACGCCCCCGCGTCTGCAACGCGTTTCATGGTCAGGCCGAAATACCCCCGTTCCAAGAGCACGTCGCGTGCGGCCCCAAGGATCTCCGATTCCCGCCTCTGAATGGCTAATTGCCGTTCGGATAGTTCCGTCATTTACCGAACCTCGCCCACGCCCCATATCGCGGGGGTACACGCCGACAAAGGGTTAACAGCTCCATATGCGTCCGCTCACGCCCAATCCCCAGCACAGCCCCACTGCTCTTGCCTTCCGAGCAGCCCGTTTTCCAAGAAGTGCGCACGATCTACATCCACTTTTCGGCCCCTTGAACGAAAAGTCGACACACCGTCGTCTAACTGTAATTTAGCACTGCAACTGTCTCCTGTCAACAAGAATTTCAATAAAAAACGCAAAAAGTTAGTGTAGAAAAGACTAAAGACCACGGGTGCGAGAACACGTCGGTGGGTTCTCTCCGGGCCAAAAAATTCGCAGGCACTCTCCGGGGCCCGGAGGAGCGAAAGATAATAGCCCACCGAGGCGTTGGTATGCCGCACACGGACTGAACCCCCTGCTTTCGCAGGGGTGACGGAAAGGGCGGGCGTGAGGGGAAGGTGCTAACTCGGATATGTCACAGCTTTCAACCGGCGACCATCCCAGCCTTACGCAAACGGTTTTGCTGGAATGAATTGCGATTCCCAAACGCACCAGGCTGCTGTGAAATATCCCAAAACAGTCTGTCCGCGAAAAAAACACGTGCTTTCTTCATAACCCAAGTCAGCGCATTTCTCACCAGCTCAGGCACGCCTGAGCTGGTGAGAAATGCGGACTAACGAGAAGGAGACCGCGCGGTCCCCCTCGTCATTCCTGCGCAAGCAGGAATCCAGAAGTCTTTCCGTGAACGATTATGCCCATCCAAGGCCCGCGTCCCTCTCCAGACTTCACTCCACGCTCCCGTGTGGGACCGGCGCTCTCGCCGGTCATTCCCATTTCCACACTCCCGCGGAGACCGACTTTTTCCGTACGTACGGGGCTGCAGGCCCGAAAAGGGAATGTTCCGGGGTCGGTCTTCCATACCCAACCAACTCGATATTTAGCGAATTTCGCCAATCCAAAACGAAATTGACCAAGAATTAGGCTTAAGGACCGGAGAAGTAGAGCCTATTTCAGGGCAGAATTGGCTGTAAGTAATTGATAAAAGTGAGTTTGTATATTGAACACGTTCTGGCACAGGGGTTGCTTTCTTCAAAGCGGTATGGAGCGAGGTAAGCAATAGAATGGCCGGGTCGCGACTATTCCCGGCCGGAGGTGATACGACATGGGTATCTTTTCACGCGTTGCCGACATCATCAGCTCGAACATCAACGCGATGCTGGACAAAGCCGAGGACCCCGAGAAGCTGATCCGGCTGATGATCCGCGAGATGGAGGACACCCTCATCGAGATCAAGGCGTCGTGCGCGGGAGCGATGGCGCAGAGCAAGAAGATCGCGCGCGAGATCGAGGACGTTCGGGCGAATGAATCCCGTTGGGCGGACCGGGCGCAGCTTGCGGTCGAAAAGGACCGCGACGACCTCGCGCGGGAAGCGCTCGTCGAGAAGCGCCGTTACACCCAGCGCATCGAGACCCTCGAACAGGAGCAGACGCATTGCCAGGCATTGGTTGAACAGTATCAGGCTGATATAATTCAACTCGAGGATAAACTGGCCGCGGCGCGCGAAAAGGAACGGATCCTGGTGCAGCGTCACGTTCACGCGCAACATAAGAAACGGGCGCAACAGAGCATGCGGAAAGCCGACTATACCAGCGCCGTCGCGCGATTCGAAAATTTCGAGTCCAAGATTGACCGCATGGAGGCCGACGCGGACCTGGTCAATTTCGGCCGGAAACCGAATCTCGAGGACCAAATCGACAGCCTGGCAACCGACGAAGACCTCGAGGCCGAGTTGGATGCCTTGAAATCGTCGGGGACAGGCAAAAAGAAAACAGAAGACGACGAAGCAGAATAGTCCGTTGGCGCGCGGTGGGGAGGCCGAGACGTGAGATTCCTGATGAAACTGGCCGGGGCATTTGTAAGTCTGCTGCTGGTGCTCTCCGTGGGGTCGCTGTGCGCGGCGATTCTACTGCCACCTCTACCGGCTTCGTCGTCTCCGCTTTCCGCGATTTCCTTCGGTGGGTTGCCGATGACACCCAATTGGGCAACGCTGGGTACCGCGGTTTTGGCTGGCTTCGGGCTCCTGCTGGTGGGCCTGGTCGTCGGGCTGATTGCGGCGATGAAGTTCTTCGCGGGCGGCCAGCGCACGCTCCGGCGCGATCCGGACCAGCTCAATGAGACGCTGATGACCCAGGAAATCCACGCGGGGTTGAGCCGCATGGAAGACCGCGTCGAAGCGCTTGAAACCATTTTGTTCGACCGCGCCGCGCCGTCGCCTCATCAGGCACGGTGCGAGGTAGAGAGGCCTGTTTGATGAACGTGCTTTCATTACTACTTTCTATGATTCTCATTCCCTTTTTGGTGGTTGGCGTGCTGGTGCTTGCGGTGTGGGGCTACGTGCGGAGCGTGACCGGACGGCCCGTCCGGGGAAACGCAGAGGAAGAGACCGACGAAGCGCGGCTCATGCAGGAGTTGCACCACGGCATGGCGCGCCTCGAGGACCGCGTCGAGAATCTCGAGACGATTGTTTTAGAGCGTGAGCACCCTAAATCGGATACCCATGGCGAATAGGGACTCGCGAGAACGGTAGATACTAGTGGAGCAGTTCATGAAAACGATTCTGACAGCGGCTGCAACACCCCTAATATGGACGATAGGTGTTCTGGAAATGGCGGTCATCGCGATGGTCCTCGTCATTGTGGCGGCGCCTATCGTCGTTATCATTTGGCTGCTGACGAAGCGTAACAAAAGCGTATATGCATCCGCTACACCCGAAGACGAAGAGATATTGTATGAAATGAACGAAGGGCTCCAGCGCATGGAGGAACGCATCGACGCGCTCGAGACCCTCTTAGCCGATGACACATCCAAGGGAGAACACAAATGAATCGCGCCCGACATGGCCGACGTCGTAATGCAGAAAGGTGGTTCCGGCACACCGCCGGAGGCATGGGCCACGGACCCGGTCCCGGCGCGTCACGCACAGGGAGAGCGACCATGAGCCGCCATTACGAACCCACAGGACTTTACCGGTCACGCAACGGCGTCATCTTCGGCGTATGCCAGGGGGTCGCCAATTATCTCAATGTGTCCGTTTTCTGGACCCGCGTGATCGCGGTGTTGCTGCTGTTTTTCACGGGGTTCTGGCCCATTCTCGGGCTCTACATCCTGGCGGCCCTACTCATGAAGCCCGCCCCGGTCGTGCCGTTCGAGAGCGTCGAGGACGCCGAGTTCTACAACTCCTATACTTCATCGCGCACGATGGCCCTCCAGCGCCTCAAGCGCACCTTTGACAACCTCGATCGCCGCATCCAGCGCATCGAGAGCATCGTCACCGCCCGCGACTACGACTGGGAACGCCGCCTGCACGAGTAGGGAATGAGGTTCCCCCTCGTTGACCGGATGACGGCCCGACGCATTCCCTGTGACGTGTGCCCTCGGGGCGCAATTTCTCAACATCGTGCGATGGTCTCGTACGTGGGCATCTACGATTCCCTTTCTCACTGGCGCAAACGCGGCTGAACAAGCCAGGGATATCTTGCATTCGAAAAGTCTCCTCACGCCCGCCCTTCGGCCACGCGCCCGCGCCTTCCGTCACCCCTGCGAAAGCAGGGGGCCAGGCCGGATGCGGCTGCATAGCAACGCCTGGCGTAAGCGTCCTGGATTCCTGCTTGCGCAGGAATGACGATGGGGACCGGGTTTGCCAAGAGACCTCTGGTTAGCTGCTTGCGCGGAAATGACGGTAAGGGCCCCGCCGCCTGCGTCTGGCGTTGCGCTGCCCTCACGCGCGCCCTTCGGCCACGCGCCCGCGCCTTCCGTCACCCCTGCGAAAGCAGGGGTCCAGTCCGGATACGCCTGCGTACCAACGCCTCGCGTAAGCCTCCTGGATTCCTGCTTGCGCTGGGCATGCCCTTGCCCCCGTATGCCATGTTGGTCCCTTAGGTCATTCCGTTCCGGTTTGGGCGTTTTTGGGCGGTTCTTCGAGGGCGGGAGTTTCTTCGGATTCCGAGGGTTCGTTGTCGGGGCGCCAGCCGTGGCGGGTGGGGAGGTAGGCGCCGCCGGAGACGATGAGTTTCATGGCTTCTTCGACGGGCATGTCGAGGTCGGTGATCTCTTCCGGGGGGAGATAGACGAGGTATCCGGAGGTGGGATTGGGCGTGGTGGGTACAAACACGGCGATGAGTTCCTTGCCTTTGCGGTGCTGTACCATTCCTTGTTCGGAAGAGGTGACGAAGCCGACGGCGGTCATGCCTTCGCGGGGATACTCAATAAGACAGGCGCGCTGGAACACCGTGCCCTGGCGGCTCACGAACACGTCGCGTATTTGCACTACGGCCTGGTAAATGCGGTTGAAGAAGGGGATAAAACGCAGTAGCCGCTCCCCGAACGCGATGAGTTTTCGGCCGATCAGGTAGCGGGCCAGATAGCCGGACACAAGAAAGATCGTAATGGTCAGCAGGATGCCCAGGCCGGGTTGGTACTTGATGTTGGCGAGGAACCCGAGTTGGGGCGCCCGTTCGGCGAGGCCGTGCAGGTTGACCACGGCGCTCTTGATCATCCGCTCGATGCCGAAGACGAGTTTGTTGAGCACCCACCAGGACACCCAGAGCGTGATGATCAGAGGCAGCCACAGGAGGAATCCTCCGACCAGGATGCGCCAGAAACGGCTGTATAGATAACGGACAACCCCCCAAACACCGCCTTTGGGTGGGGGATTCTGTGCGTTAGGTTTATTGGTTGTTCGTTTCGTGTGTTTCCGTGCCATAGGTTTCCCTTGCCTCGGGCAGGATTTCGAGGCGTAATTTCGAGACGAAGTTCACGCCGCCGTCGAGCACGGTGACCCGGAAACCGTTGTGGTGGACCACTTCGCCCTGCACCGGAATGCGCCCCGCTACGTGCATCAGCCAACCGCCGATGGTCTCGACTTCTTCGTCTTCGATGATGATGTCCATAAACTCGCAGGCTTCTTCGAGACTCATCCGCGCGTCGATGACGTAGGCGTCGGAACCCACGCGCTGGATAGGCCGCGGCTCGCGGTCGTGCTCGTCCTGGATTTGCCCGAAAATAACCTCGAGGATGTCCTCGAGCGTAATAAGGCCGTCGGTCCCGCCGTACTCGTCGATGACGATGGCGATGTGCTGTTTCTTGCGTTTCATTTCCTCGAAGATGTCATCGAGGGTGATCGTGTCGGGCACATGCATAACGTCGCGGATGTACCGGTTAATGTCTTCGTTATCGGAAGCGGTATCCAGAAGCACATCGTGCGCGGTGACGACGCCGACGACCTCGTCGATGGATTCGTGAAAGATGGGGATGCGCGTTTTGCCCGATTCCTCGAAGATGGCAAGCAGTTCCGCCCGCGTCGTGGTGTCGGGCAGGGCGCAGATGTCGATCCGGGGCACCATGATCTCCTTGGCTTGCTTGTTCTGGAGGTCGATGATGGCGTGGATCATGCGCTGTTCCTCGGCATCGATGGTGCCGTGGTGGGCGCTTTCGTCGACCAGCACCCGCACGTCCTCGAGGGTGGACATGAGCGGGCTGAGGAAGGTGCGTCCTTCACTGCTGCGAAAGAGCACCTTGCTGAAGTACGCTACGGGCAACGCCACGGGCGCTAATAGCCAGTAGAAAATGTTTACGATGGGAAACAACGCCAGGGCAAGGCGGTTCGGGTGGGTTCGGCAGACGCTTTTGGGGAGAATTTCGCCAAGGATCAAAAGGGTCGGCGTGACGGTGAGCATGGCGAGCAGCTCGCTCCATTTAGCCCACGCCCCTGAGTTTCCGGCGGCCGCCCCGCTCATCTCGAAAAGCAGATTGTATTCCTGCGTAATCGCCATCGTGCCTGCGATGTTCACGATGTTGTTGCCGATGAGCAGGGTGGCGAGCATCTGTTCGGGGTGTTCAATATAACGCAGCAGCAAGCGCGCCCGGAGATTGCCCTCTTCCTCCGCCAGATATCGAATACGAATGGTATTTGTTGATACAAAGCCCGTCTCATAGCCCGCAAAAAGGGCACTGAACACCGTCGCAATGACAAAGACCAACAGAAGGATAAGCGCGGTACTCATTCGTTTTGCTCTCCTTCCAGGTTCTCCTCGGCGCGTGGGGCGGCAGGGGTTAATTCAATGCGAACCGATTCCACGCGCTTGCCCTCGCAACGTTCGACAATGAACCGGACGCCGTAGTGTTCGATTTCATCGCCCGGTTCGAGTATCCGTTCGCTCATCTTCATCAGGAAACCGGCCACCGTTTCATGTTCCTCGTCTTCCAGCTTGATGCGCAGCAGTTCGTTGAGCTCATCGATAGGCAAGCCGCCCGCCACGCGAAACACATTGTCGTCGATGCGCTCATAGGGGGGGAGTTCCTGCTCATCTTCATCCATGATGTCGCCCACGACTTCCTCGACGGCGTCCTCGAGGGTCACGATGCCGGCGGTTCCGCCGTATTCGTCGACCACGATGCCGAGATGGGTGCGCTGCTGTTGAGCATTCCGCACGAACTGGGGCACGGTCATGGTTTCAGGCACGAAGAGGGGCGGCCGCAAGAACTCGCTGACCGGCCGGTGGGTTTCGCCTTTCGCCATCGCCGGTAAAAGGTCTTTCATCACAATGACGCCGGAGATATGGTCGATGTCTTCCTCGAACACGGGCATGCGGGAGTATTCGTGCTCGCGGTAGGCATCGAGGGCTTCCATGACGGTTGCGCTCGAGGGAAGCGCGACGACGTCCGGCCGGGGCGTCAACACCTCGCGCAGTCTCGTGTCGGCAAAGTCGAGAATGCCCTGGATCATCTGGCGTTCGCCGCTTTCGATAGCGCCGCGGGTTTCGCCCGTAAACAGTGCCGCCCGCAACTCCTCATCGGTGATGAACGGGGCGGCCCGTAACTCGTGAAACCGGGTGATGCGGAAAAGGAGGTCCGTCAGACGCAAGAGACCGTTGCGCACCGGTGCAAGGAGCCGGTCGGCAAGGCTCAACGGTAAGGCGGCCGCTCTGGCAAAGGTCTCGGAGCCCCGCACCGCCACAATCTTTGGGGAGATCTCACCGAATAACACGAGAATTGCGGTACCCACCGCGACCGCCGCGGGATACGCCAGCGCGGTGCGCCATCCAAACGCATGCTCGAAATAATGCTGGACGCGCGTCCCCAGCAGAACGGCTATCAACACATTGATAATCATGTTGCCGACGAGGATCGTCGTCAGCAGCCGTCCAGGGGACTGCATCATATTCGTGACCAGCCGCGCGGTAATGTTCTTTTCCTCGGAAAGGGCGCGCAGCCGAATCCTGTGGATCGAGAAGAATGCGGTCTCGGAGCCCGAAAAAAACGCCGACAAACCCAGCAACACCACAATGGCTATCAAAATAGGTAACGGTAAATAGTCGGTGAACGCGGCCTGCACGGGCGCTTCCCCGGTCATGGCCCCATCGGCATCCGTGTTTGGCGAGAAGCGACCGCCCACAAAAGTAAATAGAAGCACCGCCACCACGATCAAAGTCAGCGCATGTTTGCGCGTACTTCGATAAGGCCCCGCATCATCGTCTACGTGCGTCTTTTCTCCCATCCGATTCACTTGTTATTTCGCCGCACGCTCTCTCGGGGCGTCCGGCCAGGCGCTGCCCAGAGGGATATCGAGATGCTCTGCCTGTTTCGTTGCCATTTCGTGCCGTGTCGCCTCCGTCCCGTGAGTGTAGCCTAGGAGGTGCAGCAATCCATGGCAGAAAAGCAGGCGCACTTCATCGCGCATGGCCTCGTGTTTCCCCCGGCACTGCCGCTCCACCGTTTCTAATGATATCACGATATCGCCCAGAATTCTGGGTTCCGAGTGCCCCATCCCGGTCTGGGAAAACGAAAGCACATCGGTAGGACGATCGAGTTTGCGGTATTGCTTGTTCAAGGCCCTGATGCGCGGATCGTCGCAAAAGAGCACGCTGAGCTCGACCGTTCCCGTGATGCCTTCAGCGGCACAAACCCGCTCGGCCAGGCGGCGCAAGTTGTCGCTCCGGTACAAACGCTTACGTGCCGACTTGTTGCACACCGACAATTCGACCACCGGTTTCGCCTTTTGGGCGCTCATGAGTCCTGTCCTCCGCGGAGGGCCACCACGTTGGGCGGCGCGGTGCCTTTCTCCTCTTTCTGGTCGGGATAGGAAATGCGCTCATGGGCAAAACTTACCAATCGTACGGAGATAACGTCTTTGATGGTATCAAGGTCTTTCAATGTGAGATCGCATTCGTCGAACTGTCCGTCATCCGCACGCCCTTTCACGATTTTGTCGACAAACTCGCGGATGCGCTCCTCGTTCGGGTTCTTGATACTTCGCACCCCCGACTCGGCCGCATCGCAAATCATAAGAATAGCGGTCTCGCGACTTTGAGGTTTGGGCCCGGGATACCGGAAGTCCTCTTCGCGCACATCGCCGTGTTTCTGCTGGGCTAAAGCTTCCTGATAGAAGAAACTGATTAGCGAGGTGCCGTGATGTTCGAGAATGCCGTCGATGATGGGTTTGGGCAAGTGCATTTCCCTCGCCATCTCGGCGCCCTCGAGCACATGCGACGCAATGGCCCGGGCGCTGAGGCGGGGCGACAACTCGTCGTGAACATTGATACCGGTCTGGTTCTCGATGAAATACTCGGGACGCCGCAACTTGCCGATGTCGTGATAATAGGCGCAGACCTGCGCCAACAGGCCGTTTGCGCCGATGGCGTCCGCCGCGGCTTCGGCCAATTGTCCCAGGCGCTGGCTGTGGGCATTGGTGGCCGGAATCTCGATGGCCATCCGGCTGAGAATCTCATTGTTCAGGTCCGAGTACTCGAGCAATTGGATATCCGTGGTGATGCCAAACACGCGTTCAAGCGGCGAAAGGAGTCCGGGCACCAGGAACAGGCATAAAAGGCCGTTGAGCCCGATCAATACGAACATGCGCAGCGCGTCTTCGCTCAACAAACCTCCCGTAGCCAGGAGAAATGCGCCCATTGCAATGAATCCGATGAGGGTGGCTTTAACCGCGGCGTGGGCCATGTCGCTGCGCCGGCGCACCACCCGAATGCTGAACACTCCCCCGAGGCACATCGCGCTCTGC
>JAWODE010000552.1:0-3071 GCA_046483455.1 Candidatus Hydrogenedentota bacterium
CGGCCGCCTTGCGCGAATTGGGCACCGGTCCCAAAACGCGGGCGATTCTTTATAATAATGTCTACGATTGGTTCGAGCGCGTGGACCGGGGGGTGTACCGCCTCAAAAAAACGGGCCGCGACGCCCTGGCGGAATACGCCGATCTTGCCGGGCATTACCGAAACGAAATCGCGCGGGCCCAGGCAAGCCACCAAGACCAGTAGGCGAAATTGCCGGCTCCTATATCTTTTTTTCGGGTGTGAAAGTACCGCCCCCGGCGATCAGCTTGGTCACGACCGGCGAGGGCACCGGTCCCACAGCGCTCCCGAAGCCGTTGGTTGATTTGATGGCATAGCTACCGAGATACTCTATCCATTGACTTTCCACGAAGCATTCACACCAGAAAGGAACCAAGGCATGTGGAACGCATCCAGGGGCTTCGCCGCTCTTCTCACTGTCTTCGCGTTAACCACAAGCGTTGCCTCGATGTCGCAGGAGCCGCGCGGCCTGGTGATTAACGAGGACAATAGCCATTTCTTCGGCACGCGTAAAGCCGAAGACATGACAATAGAGGGCCTCCATGCCTTCGTGGACCAGTATGCAGGCACTAAGGTCAGCCATCTTTTCCTGTGTCCAAACGCTATGCGGGCCAGCTACCGAAGCGCCGTGCGCGACGCCATCTGGGACCAGCGCGCTCAAAATAGTCCGGAGCCGGGTTTCGGGGGCACGTGGGCGGCCAACGCCAAGCTGCTTCACGAGCGCGGACTCGATCCCTACGCGGTCTGGATTGCCCGGTGTCGGGAAAAGGGCATCTCGCCGTGGTTGTCCATGCGCATGAACGACGTCCACGATGTAACGAATCCCGAGAGCTTCATGCACAGCACCTTTTGGCGCGAACATCCCGAGTACTGGCGCGTTCAGGGCGGCACGGGCTGGACCGACCGTGCTCTCAATTATGCCGTCCCCGAGGTGCGCGAACACAATATGGCGTTCATCCGCGAATTACTCGAGCGCTACGATCCCGACGGCCTCGAGTTGGACTGGATGCGCTTCGGGTATCATTTCACGCCCGGGGAGGAAGCCCAAGGCGCGAAAATCCTGACCCAGTTCGTGCGTGACGTGCGAGCCCTCACTGAAGCGTGGTCGGAAAAACGGGGGCATACCATCCAACTGGGCGCGCGTGTCCCCACGCATCCCGACGCCGCGGTTGGACTCGGCATGGACGGAGTCACGTGGGCGAAGGAGGGACTCGTCGACATGCTCGTGCCCACGCCGTTCTGGACCTCGTCGGATTTTGATATTCCGGTCGAGTTATGGCGGGAACGACTCGGGGATGCGGCCGAACGCGTGATCATCGCGCCGGGGCTCGAACACAATGTGCGGGCATTCCCCGGCGGTGGGACCGTACCCAACAATCTCGAATCCTGCCGGGGGTTTGCGGCGACGGCGTGGCATCGCGGCGCGGACCAAATCTACCTATTCAACTTTATGGACTCTGGGACGATCCCCGTAAGTACGAGCGACTACCGAACCCTGGTTGAACAAGGCCTGGGGCCCGATATCAGCACGAGCCTGCCCCGGCGCCACATCCAGGCGTTTCGCGATACCGTTCCGCCGGGTGTGCCCAACGGCGTGAGGCTACCGGTCAACGCACAGTCGGGCGGCACGTTTAACCTGTACCTCGGCGCGGCACCAACATCCGGCGTTACAACGTTCATTGCGGGACTTGCCAAACGCGAGGGGGTGGACACGGCCAGTTTCGATACTACTATCAATAATCAGGCGTGCCCGGCCCTCGAAGACCGGCCCGAGCCTGGCCAATACCCCGGCGTCGTGCGAGCGGTTCAGTTTTCCTGCCCGTTGAACGCCTTAAAAGACGGGTATAACGAGGTGCGAATCCAGCAGCACGCCGGCCAGTCTGAACAACAGATTGTCTGGGCCGAAATTCGCATCGAACCGTAAGCGGAGAAATTGCCGATGACTCTTCGCGAGCGCATTTTGGCTGTTTACCAGGAAGACACACCCGATATTGTCCCCTATATGCTCGATTTGTCTCACTGGTTCTATCACAAACACCAAAAACCGTGGGACTTGAGCGCCGTCCATAATGAACCGGAGACCGATCTCATTGCGTTTCACAAAGAAGTCGGCGCCGGCTTCTACATTCCGCAGTTGCCCGCTTTCTATGAAACGCACTATCCCGACGGTGTCGTCGCTAACGTCACGAAATCCGGCGAGGGAAATGTTCTTACGTGGACCATCGACAGCCCCCTCGGGCGTATCTCGCGCACGCGCCGCTGGGACCCGCAAAACTATGCTTGGGGTATCGTCGATTGGACAGTTAAAACAAAACGAGACTTGGAAATCCTGGGCTATGCCCTTTCGCGGCGCACCTACACCCCCCAATGGGAGCGCTACCACGCGTGGATGAACGCCGTGGGCGATACCGGCGTGGTCTATGTGCCCACCGGCTACAGCGCGATGGGGCATCTGCTCAATTACTGGATGGGCGTGCAAGGCACTATCTACGCTACCATCGAAATGCACGAGGCCGTGCGGAGGTTTGTCGATGACGTAAACGCCAACCTGCTCGAATGCGTCGACATGCTCGCGCAATCCCCCGCCGAAATCGTCATTATGGGCGATAATTTTTCGAGCGACATCCAGCCTCCCTATTTCTTCGAGGAATGGTCAAAGCCTTTCTACACCGAAGCGATCGCGCGGCTACACGAAACCGGAAAATACGTCGCCGTCCATATTGACGGACGCCTTCGCGGAGCGCTTGGTATGTTCGCCGCCCTCGGAGCCGATTGCGCCGATGCGGTGACGCCCTCGTCACCCGGCGACCTCACTCCGGAGTCCTGCAGACAAGAGGCCGGACCGGACATGGTCCTTTCCGGCGGCGTCCCGCCCAATCTATGGCTGCCGGATGTGGATGTTGCCGCGTTCGACGAGGCCGTGCTGCGATGGCTCGCACTGCGGAAAGCAAGTCCCCGCCTTATCGCGAACGCGGGCGATCAAGTTCCTCCAAGCGCCGACGAATCGCGCATCCATCGCATGCGCGAACTCGTCGAACACCATGGGCGTTATTA
>JAWODE010000527.1:0-3641 GCA_046483455.1 Candidatus Hydrogenedentota bacterium
GGCGCCACTTGTGGAGCGCGCCTTCGAGGCGGGTCGGGTGGATCTCCAGGCGATGGGTGGGTTGGCGGCAGGTTCATGGGGTAAAGGTGAGCCGAAGGGCTCATGTTCGCAGTCTGTTCTGTCACCCCTGCGAAAGCTGGGGTCCTGTCCGTGGGCGTGCCGCGACGGCGAAGCCGTGCGTCTTACTCCGCGAAGCGCACGGGGATGGACTCCTTGGTTTCTATTTTGGCTGCGGCTACGCCGCGCTACGTTACTCCGATTCGCCAATAAGCTTCAATAGCGACAATGCCGGACAGGCACTGCATTTCGGATTGAAGCGGCACCAGTCGTTGTAGAGCTGCAGCAACCCCTGTTGCATCTGGAAAGTAAAGCGTGGGGGAGGGGTATCCCCAAACAGCCGGGGAACCATGGTCTTGAACACATGGTTATCCGGTTCCTTTGGAAGCGCCGTGAAAAAATCAAAAACCTTCGTCTCGAGGGCCCGATCATGGTTCTGCCGGGCCTTGGCCAAGGCCACGGGCACGAAGACGTTGCCGATAATTGCCTGCACGCGGCCGCGTCCCAACAGGGCTGTGGGCTTCGGCATGCGTTTGCCCGTCCACGTGCACCGTTCCGCCCAGAACCCGATAGGCGTCGGAAACAACGCTTCGAAGGCTCGCCGCCGTTCGACCGGTTTCGCGCCGTCTTCCCATATCTCGTCAAGCGCGTCCGACAAACCTTGTTTCGCCGTGCGCCCAAGAAACCGCGCCGCACCCGCCAATCGCCGTTCCGGATAATTGTTCGGACGCACTCCGTTGCGGGTCCATTTCATCGGTAAGCGGCGCAAGCCACGCAACCCTTTCTCGCGCAACGCCTGCAGCCGTCGGAAATGGGGCACATCGCCGGCTTCATCCGGCAGGGTCTTGGGCAACAACCCGGCCAACTGCAAAAACGCCGCCTCGACCAGAAACGGGTCCTGCACTCCTAGTTGCCGCACCCGTTCGTAGTGAAGTTGCTGCGCCAACGCCCGAAACTGGTGTTTGTACGGTCCGTAGCCGCACGCGGCCAACACGGCTTCGTACACCGCCTGATCCTCGCCGGTGCGTTCGATGCGCTCTAAGAGATCGCGGGCCTTCGCAAGCATTCGCCATTCGCCCGACAACCGAAGCAGCCGCACCACCGGCTCAACCCCATGGATAGCCGTCAACCGCGCACATTCCCCATACGACGTCGCCACACTATACGGATAATCACGCACGCGGATACGTTCCGCCAGAACCTCGATATCGTCTTCCAGAACCCTTTCGAGCGAAAGGTAGGGAATCGTGCGACCCTGAGAGTCAGCATTTACGGCATTCGGGTCTCTGCACGTGCCTACCACCTCGAGCATCACGTTGTCGTACCGGGGGTCCTGATGGTGACCGTGTTGCCGCCAAGCCGACAGGTCCTGGTGCACTTCAACGTCGCCGGTCAAAAACGTACCGTCGATCTCAAGTTGCGCATCGCGAAAATCCGGCCCCTCGTTCTGATTCCACCATCCCGGAAAGATCACCCGCAAACTGCGACCGTCCGCAAGCTCGAGCCCTTCCGACCGGATAAGTTGGTCATACCAGATACATTGCAGAACCGTCTCGGGAACCGCTGCCACACTCTCGGCAACTCCCATGCCGCGCTCCACCATCCCGCGAAGGCGCTCGTATTCCCGCGAGAAACGACGGCACTTCGACTCCGCCCTCATCTCTCCGGTTTCACCCATGATTTCCCCCGATCATCCTCCACACATAAGTATGCACACCCTCTGGCTTATGCACTCTACCGGAAATGCTATTGCTTTTCCACTGCCACACCGCGAAAGGCAGCCCCCCGGACCTGTTCAAACAAGGCATTCTCGTTCGGGAGACGCTTATTGTTCGAACATCCCGTTGATGGCCGCGACGGTCCAATCCACAAGAATTTGACCGCTTTCAGGGCCTACCTCGGTGCTCGCGGGTACTGCGCCGTAAGCGCCGCCGGCAATCGAGCGAGGCGTGGGCAAATAGGAACCGGGCCCGGCGAGTTGCACCAGAAAAGTCTGCATCGCTTCGCTGCGGGCTTTCATTTGCATTCCATAGTCGAGGTATAGCTCGAACGGATTGGTGGCAAACGCGACATCGCCCAAACGAACGGCGTGCACCTCGAAAGCCAGGGTGGGGTGGCTCTGTTGTTCTTCGAAGCGCCTTACGACGCGCGCTTCGCGTCTCATACGCCGATAGGCCCGAGTAATGTTGATATACCAGCGTTTTTCCTCGCGTTTGTCAGGGTTTTCCTCGAGTTCGCGCGCAAGTGCTTCGTACTCTTCGCGGTACTTTTCCAGGGCCGTCGCTGCCTGCTGGGCGTCTTCTTTGGACAAGGGCCTGCGCACCAATTCCAGCGTTTCGATCCGGTGCTTCAAAACGGGGTCCCACTCGAGCTCCTTCTCCGCATAGGGAAGGACATCCATGACCGCGTCCGCGATACGATTCCCAATCACTTCGCGCTGCGTGCAGCCCGCCAGTTTCCACATGCGTTCTTCGGCGCGTCGGTCAATGCGGATATGCGGCGACTGGTCGCCCGCCGCACTAGTTTGTGCCAGGACGTGCACTTCAGGGCCCAGCCTTTCCCGCAGTTCCTCACGTGTCTCGTGCCAGAAATCCGCGCTGATCTCGAAAAGACCCTCGGTAGCTTGCGACGGACACGCCAGATTTACGATCACGCCGGTTACACGGCTGTCGCGATCATACGTAAACAGCAGATTGACCGAATGGTCCTCGTATCCCTCGACGTGGCGAAAACTCGGATCGTCGGTGTTTCCGTACATCTTGCTAGTTCCATCGGCATACACCATCAGCCGGTTGCGGCCGACTACAGCGTGCCCGAGCCCGAACCCAATCCCGCCGGGCGCCCGGCTTTTCCATGCGTTCATGATCGCTCCCGCGATACGCTCCGACGCGAACACAACGTAATCTGCCGGCGACATCACTCCCAAGTCTACCCCATAAGGCCGTGCTTCCTCTTCGGCAGACTGTGAATAGCGCGGCCGCACATAGGTCGACGGCCCCGTATGCGTGTGAGTAGCACCGAAATACACCGCCTCCGGCTCCAGTTCCGGAAGCGCCTCGCGGAGGCATTCGCGTACGCCGTCGCGGACATCATCAGAGATGGCGCTGTAATCACAACTCACCATGACCACCCGCGCCGTCGACTCGCCCTTATTGAGCGACTCGAACGCCACCGCGGTCGCGGTCAAAGGGTCCATAACTCCCTCCGACACCCGCGCATGGAACTGCCCCTGGAGGGTCACGGGCTGCTCAGGCGTCACGTCGGCTTCGCCCCAGCCGACGAGCAGCCCACTGTGGGGCTGCTCCGCGGCCGGGAAAGTCAATGGCGTGCCGATTATCAAGAAACAGACCAGCATCACTGCCGGGAAGCAAGAAACACCGTGCTTCATCGTATGCAATTCCTTCGTCTTCCGTTACGGGTTTTGGTCCCGCGGGGATCTATTTCTTCCTCTTCAAGACCTTGCGCAGATGCTTGATACTGGTCAGACCCTGCTCTTCAGTACTGCATTCCACCGAGAGCACCCCCTTGAACCCCGCTTTCCGCAGGATTTTTACGACCCGGGTCCAGTCGATCACGCCCTCGCC
>JAWODE010000537.1:0-3592 GCA_046483455.1 Candidatus Hydrogenedentota bacterium
GGATAAGGTCACGAAGCATGCGCGCCGAATCGCGGACGGCGTTTACGCTCGATGTCGGCGAGTTCAGCCATCGCACGCCCACCTGATCGATGCGGAATCCGTGCTTGCGCGCGATGAACAGGGCTTCGGCATCAAACCCGAAGCCCTGGATAGCCAAGCGGGGAAAAATATCCGCCACGGCCGCTTGGGTAAAGCCCTTGAAGCCGCACTGGGTGTCCGGAAACCCCTTAATGGCCAGGAACCGAACGAAAAGGTTGAAAATCCTCCCCATGGTTTGGCGGTACCAGGCCTGACGCACTTGCACATCGGCATCGGGGACGGTCCGGGAGCCGATCACGATATCGGCCCCGTCTTGAAAATGCGGCCACAGCTTTTCGATTTCCTCGACGGGGGTCGAGCCATCGGCATCGGAAAAAACGCAATAGTCTCCTTCCGCCGCAAGCATGCCGGTGCGTACGGCGTGTCCTTTGCCTTGGTTTGGGGTGTACTCGATAAGCCGCACCTGAGGGAACGCTCTGCGCACAAAGGCCGCGGTCCCGTCGGTGCTCCCATCATCAACCACGATGATCTCCCAGTCATAGTCCTGCTGCTTTAGGTAGGCCAGTGTCTTGGCAAGGGTCTCGCCGATCCGGCGGCTTTCGTTGTACGCTGGTATGACGAATGAGAGATGCACAATCCTTTTCCATCGGACCCTACGCCGGGTCCGCGTTTTCATGATCCTTAACGCGCGCCTCTGAGCATACCATTGCCGGGGGGAGGCTGCCTCTCCCGGGAAACTCCAAAGGCTGACACGTAGAAAGTAAAACGGTGAGTAGGCGCCCCATCACGGCGCCCGCCCACCGCGTTTAATGGCATTATGTCAGTTTTCCGCCGGTACGAACCAAATGTTGCGATAACGGACGCGGTTGCCGTGGTCCTGCAACATGAGGACGTCTTCCGGGGCTTCCTGATTGCTTACGCCGCCCGCGGTGCAATTGGGTAACTCGACGTCATCATGAATGACGGTGCCGTTATGAACCACGGTAATGCGTGCATTCTCTACTTTTTTGCCGTCCTCATTGAACGTGGGTGCGGTAAAGGTGATGTCGTAGGTTTGCCATTCCTCGGGTGGAAGCGAAGCGCACACCAGGGGCGTGGCGATCTTGTAAATGCCGCCGCAGAGATTGTCGGCCGGATCGTCGCCAAAACTGTCCAATACCTGAACTTCGTACCGACCCTGCACGTAAACGCCGCTGTTGGCGCGGCCCTGGCCGGTGGCGGTGGCCATCAGGGGGCATAGAAACTCGAGATGTAACTTCCCGGAACCGAGCTTTTGCTTGGTGACAAGGTTGCTGCTGCAGACTTCCATGGCACCGTCGCCGGTGATGCTCCACACAAGGGGCCGGCGCTCCCAGTTGGCTTCCGCATTGGCGCCGTCGAAGAGCACGATAGCGCCCTCGGGCGGCTTCGCGTCCAACGTGGGCGGTTTGATATAGAGTTTTTTCATTTCAAACGGAATTGTCTTACCATCCGCCGCGAATCGACCCGCCATGTTCTCGTTCTCGGCCGTCGCGGTTACCTCGTACAAGACGTTGTCTACGCGGACCTTGCCGCTGAATTCCGCCGTCGTCGCTTCGTCATTGGGACGCTGGCCGGTAATGACCAGTTTGACGGGTTCCGCGTCCTGTGCCCCGACGAAGAATTGGACGCGGTATTTGACGTCGCTGGTGGCAATGACCTCGGCTGTAAGAGTGCGGTTTTGCCAGACGCTGTTGTCGAAGCGCCCCTTCCAATTGCCTTGAATTGGGTTTTCGGCCGCCAGCGCCGCACAGGCGACGGTTACGGCGAGAATGCATACTGTGGTCACTCGCATGAATCTCATTCCTTCTTGTTTTGGGCAATGCCCGCTACTCGGCCTCTACCTTCAGCTCGTGAATCGACCAGTACCACACATCGGTGGAACCGGTCTGCACGATGCGAATGTATCGGCCCTTCGTGTTCTTACAATCAATGACGGTTACCGCTTCTTTTCCCTCGCCTGTCGCCACCGCGTCTCCCCAATCCTCCGTGCTGTTCGAGATGTAGACCTCGTACCCGCGCGGGTAATCCCGGGGAGATTCGGAAGCATCGAGGGTGATTTGTTTTATCGTCTCCGGCCACCCGAGGTCCAGCATAAACCACTGTCCGGGTTGTTGCTTGCCGCCGGTATCCCACCGGGTCTCGATGTTATTGTCGATGGCGTTCCGAGCTTTATCGGATGCCACGGAGGCGGAGGGTTTATAGGCGGCCGTCTGCGCGGCTTCCGCGGCCAGTTTCGCCTCTTCACGCACTTCGCTATCCTCGAGATACGGACGGATCAGTTCCATCGCGGCGCGATGCTCCATCTTGGCCAATCCGGACAGCACCAGTTTCTTCTCTTCCGTCGTTTTGGCGAGTTCGGTGGCCGCGCGGTAGAGAGCCAGGGTTTGTTGGACGTCGCGGTCGCTGGGCATTTCGATCATACGGAGATAGCCGCGCAAGGCAATGATTCGGTCGGTTTTATCGGAGGCTTTCCGGGCCAACTCGAGCAGCGCGTTCATGGGGGCGGGATTGGGCCATTCGCTAAGCACGCGCAACGCCGCCGTGCGGACTTCCTCGTCGTGCGAACCGGCAGCGTCGATAACCGCCGGTAACGCGGTCTCGTCGCCCCATTGCCCGAGAACACGAAGCAGGGCGGCTTTCGCGGCAGGTTCCGTATCCATACGGTCGAAAACATCCAACACCGGCTGGGAGCGAACCGAGCCTTCTTCCGCGCGCAATCCGACTATGATCGCGGCATTTTCCGCCGCGGTGCGCGTCTTTTCGTCCTCCGTTGTTGCAATAACCTCGATGATTTCGGGTAACGCGTCGGGAGAGGCGACGGTGGCGAGCGCTTCGAGGGCGGCAACCCGCACCTCGGGGGCGCTGTCGCCAGTGGCTTCAACCAAGGCGGAAGTGGTTTCGGATGCAAGGCGTTCGCCAAGCGCCCGGGCCGCTTCGGCACGCTGCGCAGAGACTAGCGAGTTGTGCATACTGTCCACGAGTGCGGCATTCACATCCATGCCGCGCATGCGGTTCAGCGCACGGCGAGCCAATTCTTGAGTGCGGCCTTCCGTTGTAGCCGCGACCTCGAGCAACAGGGGGACAGAGCTTGCGTTCCCGAGCGCCGCCATCGCTTCGAGGGCCGCATCCCGTACGCCTTCGACATCGCTTTTCGCTGCTTCCGTGACCGCGTCGAGCGCTACGGGGTCTCCGCGCTCAGCGAGAGATATCAGGAGGAGTTCCCGGGTTTCCGCCGGCACATTGGACACCTCGGCCGCGAAAGCCGCTGTCGCCGTGCCGCCGGGAACGGTTCGCGCAACCGAAGCCGGTACATGACGAAGCCGAGAATCTCGTCCTCGCGGGCAACCAGCAGCCCATTCGTCACGATGTGGCGAGCGACTGCATTGGCGACCGCCTCATCGTGACGAATGGGCTGCTGGTTGCCCGCGAGGACGAGATTCTCGGCTTCGTCATGTACCACGTCGAAGACGGGCGCTACCAACAAGACCAGACGACCGGTATCATCCTGAATCTCTATGTCCGACCCGATAAC
>JAWODE010000068.1:0-7363 GCA_046483455.1 Candidatus Hydrogenedentota bacterium
GAAGCGGTCAAAATGGGGGACCGGGTTGCACTTCTCGACGACGGGCAGCTTCAACAGTTGGCCACGCCCGGTGAATTGGTGGAAAACCCCGCCAACGAGTTTGTGGACCACTTTCTTGGTCAGCACCGTTTTCAGTTGTCGTTGCTCACGCAGACCATCGCGTCGATTGTGGAACCAGGCGAGGAAGGTGAGGAACCACCAGAGGAGAAGGAGCTACGCCTCAATTCCCGCAATTCGCTGATTGAAGCGTTGGATATGTTCAAGAAGACCGGCGAAACGAAGTTGCCGGTAGTTAAGCGTGGCGAGGTGATGGGGAGCCTGACGAAGCAGCATCTGCTGGAGGTGATCACGAAAGCTCTTGAAGAGACGGGGGACGAATCATGAATACGATCATGGAGTTCATCGACAAATTGGGCCCCAGCATCCGTGATCGTACCCTTGAGCATATCATTTTGACATTTTCCGCGCTGACGATTGCCATAGCCATCGCGTTGCCTCTAGGTATCTATCTGAGCCGCTGCCGTTGGCGCAAACTTGTGGGGGTGATTCTGGGGATAGCAGGCGTAATTCAGACCGTGCCGAGTTTGGCGATGATTGCGTTCATCATGATAATTTTTGCTTTCTTCCGGCTGAAAACGGTGGGGATGACTCCAGCGATTGTGGCTTTGGTGTTGTATGCGCTGCTACCCATTTTGCGCAATACTTATACCGGCATACGGCAGGTAGACCCCGCGGTTGTCGAGGTGGCGCGTGGCATGGGCATGACATCGAGACAAATCCTGTTTCGCGTCGAACTGCCGCTATCGCTTCCCGTTATCATGGCGGGCATTCGGATTTCGACGGTATGGACCATTGGGGTTGCCTGTCTGACGACGCTTATCGGCGGAGGCGGCCTGGGTGACCTGATTATGCAAGGGCTTCGGAACATCCACCTCGATTTAATGCTGGCCGGCACGATACCCGCGGCGATGCTGGCCATTGTGTCTGACTGGATTCTTGGACGTATTGAAGACAGGCTTGTGCCGCCGGGGCTTAAGCAGGAGAACCAGGCGACATAATGGCCGGCTTCAGGGGAAGATTCGGACCATGCGTACTATTTTGTCCTCAAAAGTAATTTTTGCCGTTTTACCGATTGTTGTGATGCTTTCAGGTTGCGGGGCCGGTGACGGCAGCCGGCTTCAGGCGGCATTCGATGCCGAGTTTCTGGCGCGTCCGGACGGTTATCCCGGCCTGAAAGAGCATTACGATTTCGAGTTTCCTACTGCTCCGATGCAGATGGACCCGGGGCTTATGTATCGTGCCTGTGCCCAGGGCGCCGTAGACGTGATCTGCGGTTTCGCTACGGATGGGCGTATTCCCGCGTATGGTTTGAAGACGCTCGAAGACGATAAAGGGTTTTTCCCGCCCTATTACGCCGCGCCCCTTGTTCGTCAAGACACGCTTAAAGAGTTTTCACAGCTTCGCGAAATACTCAATCAGCTTGGCGGGACAATGACCAATAAAGAAATGCGCCAGATGAACTATGAAGTGGACGAGAACCGCCGTACGGCGGCCGATGTCGCGCGCGAGTTTCTTGTGAAAAAGGAACTTCTTGAAAAGGGCGCTGAGCCGGGCAGCGGCAACGCTGGAACGGTGGTGGTCGGAAGCAAGGCGTTTACCGAGCAGGAAATTATCGGTGAGATAATGGTGCAATTGATCGAATGCTCGTCAGACATCGCTGTGGACCGTAAGCTCAGCCTTGGCGGCACCATGGTGTGTTTTACGGCGTTGAAAGCGGGCGACCTGGACCTGTACGCGGAATACACAGGAACGGGACTCGTCAATATCTTGGACCGAGAGGTGATTCCCGATTCCCAGAAGGCTTATGACACCGTGCAAAAAGCCTTTCAGAAAAAATACGACATGACGTGGCTGGAGCCCTTTGGTTTCAACAACACGTATACGCTTACTATGCGCAAAGAACAGGCTGAGAAACTCGGTATTGAGACCATTTCCGACGTGGCTGAGGTGCTGTCCGGCACGGAGGGCGGCTGAGGGGGGACGGCTCAGCCTTGCGTCTTACGTGATGCCTTTCTCTATTCTCCGAGCTGCTGAAGCAGCCAGCGGCAATTGATCACTTTTTCTACCAAATCGAGGGGCAGATAAAAGTATTGGCACGAGGGTTCGAAGCCAATTCGGGAGTCCTCGCGGGTGAGTGTGAAGAGTTGCCTGGCAAGTTCGATTTCGGATTTCAGACACCGCTCCATCTCTGATTGATACCGGTCACGTTGTTGGGCCGACACGGTCTCAGAAGGATCAGCAATTGCGTTGCGAGCCATGACATATCTCGCTTGGTTTGCGACGGATTGAAAGTGGATGCCGGCGGCTTGTGCCAGCCGCAGGTCGGTCTCGGCAAGGCCGCGCCGGTCTCCTGGCGATTTCCCGGCGGCCTTTTTAAGTTCGCCGATGCCTTGGCGCCACCTCTCGGCCATCTTTTCAAACTGGGCGGCAAATATGTCGGGGGGATAGGGCCCCCGCCACCCCTCGAGGTCATCGTAGGGAATGCCCCACATGGTCGCGCTGTAGCCGGTCTTCGAGGGATACAGCGGATTGGCGGGGCCGCATTGGACCGGTGACGTGTAGACGACGCTGATGTGGAAAGGGTATTCGCGAAAGGCGTCGCTCATGAGGGTCCAGGCCTTGCGTGCGTGTGGGGCGCCTTCATTTCCGAACCGTTCCCGTGCCAAGTCGTCTAGCAGCGAGTCGATGCTTGGAGCAGGTGTGCGGCTCAACCGATGCGCGAGTTCGAAATTGGGCGAGGGATATCCGCCCATGGTCCAGCCGATCAACATGGCGTCGAGTTCGACGGCCGCGTTGAGATTCTGACAATGCTCGGCAACCAGGTTCATGACGGGGAGGTAGGGAACGGTGGCGATCTCGCAGGTGTTATTGAACTGGATTTCGGCGCCGGTCTTGAGTCCCGCTTCCCGTGCTGCGTTCCAGTGCCTGAGCGCGCGCGGGCCGGGACCGACCGACGAGATGGAATATTCGCCCACGGTCGACTTGATGCCGCCGCGTTCGATGGGGAGGGCCCATTCGCTGACCGACATGAGACAGATCGATTTCGGCAGGCGCGCGATGATGTCGGGAGCATTGCCATGGCCGCGCCAACCCCAGTCCGAGATCAACACCGCGGCATTTGGATTGCCGCGGTGCACCCCTTCCTCGATGACGCCGGCGACCTCGGCGAGGATATCGGCATCGCCGCGGGTCTTGCAGCGTTCGCAGGAGGTCCAGTCGCCGTGAGATGCGCAGTTGGTCAAGTTTTCCGATGCGGTGATGGCGTATACGCCCGCCAATTCGGGCGTTTCGCGGAAGATATAGGCCAAGGCATCACTCATCCATTGGCGTACAGCGGGGTGCGAGGTGCAGAGCGCGGTTAAATCTCCTTCCTGAACGCCCGCAACATCGGGATGGTCTTTGAAAAACGATGCGGGCATCGCGCGCGGCTCGTTGATGTAAAGATAGACGCCGATCCCGAATTTTTTGGCTCTGGCTGCCAATGCACGAAGGTTTGCCAGGCGTTTTTCGTGGTGGACACCGAATTCCGGAAACGTGTCGCCTCCCGGGGCAAGGTCTCGGAGAAGTCCCTGTAGCCAGACGCCGTTGATGCCGACTTCGGAGAGCCGCGCAAGCAACCCGTCTGGATAGGGGTTCAACTCGGGAGTCAACAAAGGGTCGCCATAGAGTGCAACGTAGGAATAGACAAGTTTCAGAGGTTCCTTTGTTTCGGCGCCGGTTTTTGGCGGGGTGTAGGACGGAGGCGGGTTCTGGAGTTTGCGGACGAAGTCGAAGCGCGGTACGCCTGGAGTCTGAATTGCGCTGCCGAAGACTTTTTCGACCCAAGATCGGATTTCGTGTGCTCTCTGCTGAACCGTTTTGTCTGGGGCCTCGTAACGAAGCGGCTCGCACCGGGGTTTCAGTCGGCCCAGTTTAATCCAAAGGAAGTCTTCCTCGCGCAACGTGAAGGCGAGCCGTTCGGGGGACATTTCGACAAGCTCGAGCAACTGGCCATAGGGTAGCAGATGCCAGTTTCGGCGGATGAGCGTCGCGTATCCCCGTTTCTTCAAAGCGGGCGAAACCGCCGGTTCCGCGGGGAGGCCCATCGATACGGCGAGCGCCGTAATATTGTCGACCGAAGTCCCAACGATGGCCGCGAGTTTCGCCGGCTCGACGGCATTCCAATTCCGCCAGACGAATGCATGTAAACGATTGGGGAAATGCTTGTACGCCACCGGCAACGGTGCATTGCCATGGGGCAGCACCGTCTCTTCGGCGAGAGCGTTGTCCGGACAAGGCAAAAGGAAAATGCACGTCGTCCATGTCAGACATGAAAAAATTCGGGACATAGGGAAGCACTCCATTAACGGTATCCCTGAAAGATTGCTCAGAGCCTGCACTATGCAATAAGCATGAAAGGGATTCAATTTCGTAAGATGGGTATATGCCTGGTACAGGTTGAGGGGTTGGTTTTTTGCCGATATCGGGGGATGAGCCCGGGTCCGCGGCCGTTTTAGGGTGCGGTGCACTTTGCTATTGAACGCGGGAGGGCAAGCGCCTAGAATAAACCTTTGCGGCTCAGTGTAATAAGAAACGGATGACGCGGAGAGCCAAAGCGTTGTTTCGCAAGGGGCGTCAATGCCGCGAGCGAAAGAGAGGCGCGAGAATGCTTAAACGATTTTCGGTGGCGTTGGTACTCATAGCGTTGTACTCCCTTGCGGTCGCGCAAGAAGAACCAGCCGAACCTGCTCGGGAAAAGGATATCGAGGACCGGTACATCGTCGTCTGCACCCTGGACGGGGAAGTCGACGAGGCAATGGGAGTATTTCTCGAACGCGTCGCCGGCTATGCGGAAGGCGCGGAAGGGGCCGTGTTTATCATCGAGACACCCGGCGGCCGTGTCGATTCGGGTCTCGAAATAACCAAATCAATCCAGCACGCGGGAAAATTTTGTCCGACGATCGCCTATATCAAGGATGGGTTCAGCGCGACATCAGCCGGGGCATTGATTGCGTATTCCTGCAAGCATATCGTCATGACGCCCAGTGCGACCATCGGCGCCGCCTCGCCCGTTTTGATGACTCCCCAAGGCCCCATGCCGGGAAGTGAAAAAACAGTGTCTTTCCTGCGGGCCAAGTTTGGTGCGCTGGCGGAAGCCAACGGCCACAATCCAGACATCGCTATGGCCATGGTCGACAAGGACATCGAGTTGCGGGCTTACAAGGTCGACGACAAGGTTGTCGTCAAGACCGTCGATGAAGACAGGGGTTCTCGCTCCTCTCAAAAGGAGGGCGCTCTCGATAAATTCATCGATACCCTCGATGAACAGATGCCTGTATCGGACGAAGTGAAGGATGCGGCGCGGGAGTTTATGCGAGAGGCCGCCGGCAACGAAGACGAGGGGCAAGAAACTGAGAAGCCGGCCTCGACCGGTGGCCCGTCCGCGGAAGAAGTCGAGAAGTATGGCGGTCCCGGAGACGTGTTCGAGGATTATCCTCCCGAGGGAAAACTTGTGGTCGCACGGGGGAAGCTGTTGAGTCTGAAAGCTTCGGAAGCCAAGGAGTATGGGGTGATTCCCAATACGTTTCCGGATCTGGATAGAGTGTTGGCGTACTTCGAGTTGTCCGAATACGACCGTTTTGAATATGAGATGACGTTGCCGGAGCTTATCTTCCGCTGGCTGACGAATCCGACGGTCAGCAGCCTTCTGCTGCTTCTTGGGATGGGGGGACTGTATTTCGAAATCAAGACGCCTGGCTTTGGTGTTCCGGGGATCATTGGCCTTACTTGTCTCGTGCTGTTTTTCGGCTCGCGGGCGGTGTTAGGATTGGCCGACTGGATTGACATCGCGCTGGTTATCATCGGTGTGGGGTTGATTTTTATGGAGATTTTCGTTATTCCCGGGTTCGGGATAGCCGGGGTTGCGGGGATTACTTGCCTGCTGGCGGGCTTTGTTTTATCGTTTCTCCTGAATGGGTGGGAATTGCCCCAATATCATTGGGACTATCAACGGCTTGAAGACGCGGGGTACTCGCTGGGTCTTGCGATGGCCCTGTTTCTGGTTTTTGTAGTGGTGACATGGAAACTCCTGCCGTATACTCCGATTTACGGACGCCTGGTACTTGCGGATGAGCAACGAACGGACGCAGGATATGTGGCCCAGACCGACCAGGAAGAGCAAAATGCAATAGGCCTCCAAGGGACGGCGCTTACCATGCTGCGGCCCGTTGGGCGGGGACGGTTCGGCGATAAGAGCATGCAGGTGGTAAGCCGGGGCGAATTTATCAAGCCGGGTACACCCATCGTAATAACGCAGGCTGAAGGCAACCGGTACGTTGTTGAGCCGGTGAACCGGGAAGAAGAAGATGCGCCGGAAGAGAAGAGGAGTCCATGGATAAGCGGGAGTTAATCATTCACATGTTGCGGCAACTGGACGAGCAGAGCCGCAGTATTCAGCAGATTGGCGCGGGATACTACAGTTGTGTTCCGTTTGCGCGCCGGTTCAACAAGCTTCTTGCGGAGGCCCGCACGCTCTTCGAGACTTCCGATGGTCTCATGAGCACGTTCGAGGAAATACCGGAATTCGATCCGAAAGACCCGGCGGATAAGATGAAGATCATTCAGGGGATTCGCGTCGAAATCAACCAACTCATTTCGCTGCTGCAAGTTGCTGAAGAGGATGTCGGCCAATGATTTGGTGGGTACTCATCTTATTTGCGGCGGGGGTGGTGCTGATTACGGTGGAATTCGTTATTCCGGGCGGTCTGTGCGGGTCGGCGGGCGGCCTGATGGTTATCGCAAGCACGGCCCTGGGCATCTACCACTATCCGGATTATTGGCTTCCCATTTTAATGATGGAATTTTTGGGCACTATCGCGAGTGTGCTTCTTGGAATGTACCTTTTGCCCCGGTCGCCTTTCGGGAAACTCCTGGTGCTTGCCGATAGCCAGAAGGCGGACGAAGGCTGGGTCAACGAGGAGAACAACGCGGAGCTGGTTGGCAAAACCGGCAAGGTCGTCACGCCTTTGCGTCCGGTCGGGACGGTCGAGCTGGGCAAGGAACGTTTACAAGCAGTATCTGAAGGAGCGTTTATCGACCGGGGCGCCATAGTGCGGGTCATCGAGGTCCACGGCAACCGAATAGTCGTCGAGGAGGAAGGTCAGGCCGAGGAAGTTGCTAAAGCGTGACTTTTCAGCCGTTCCATGGTAAAACGGTAGAAAACAGAACTAACGGGCCAGTTTTTGGGCTAAAAAGAAGGGGTGTGTTATGTCATCACCAATAATGTGGGGAGTTGCGATATTTCTTGGGGTCCTGGCGCTTATCT
>JAWODE010000114.1:0-22825 GCA_046483455.1 Candidatus Hydrogenedentota bacterium
AATGCATCGACGGCGTCGGAGTTGAAGCCTTGCAGGGATATCCAGATTTTTGCGGCTGGGTGGTGTTTCTGGAGGCGCACCGCCATATCGGCCGCGTAAGGTAGAAGCAAGTCGGGATGATTATCTCCCGGGTCTCCTCCAGGGATGAAAACCGCGCTGAGCAATGGGCAATTTCTGAAGAAATCCTCGCGTTTTGCAAGCGATTTGGCACGGCGTTCGTCTTCATTTAAGTCAAAGGTGGCCGGAATCCAGGCCCAGTAGTCAATGCCGTAACGCTTGCAAATCTCGGACATGGCGACGTTCATCTCGCTCCGGGGGATGGGGAAATGCGGGCCCGCCTCGTCCTGGTTGGGGATGTTTTCGATGCAATTTGTCCCGAAGATAACGAGTTCGCGGATATACTGATCGTACGTCGCCACATCCCACGCATCATACGCGTTCGCGGTATTTCGGTAACCGAGTTGGTGCCCGCGGATTGAATAGGCCGGCGCGGTGCGGATATCCACTCCCGCTTCAATCTGCACATTCCCTTCTTTCCAATCCATCATACGGAGAAACTGCCCTGTTCCGAAGAGTGCGCCACGGGCATCGGCTCCAATTATCCAGACGATGGGCGACGTTTCAGCGGGTTGTTCTACGCATAACCGGAATCCTTCGGACTTTTTTTCGGGAAAGTTGTTGCCCTCGCGTTGCGGGGCGGTGCGCGGCCACCCAGCAGCGGCGTCGGCAAGGGTGATTGCAATTACGGGTCCTCTATCCGGCCACTCACTCGATGGCGTCCATTGTAGTCCCGTGCGCTTCTGGACTTCTTCTATGAGCACGGTCGCAGCCATCTGTTCCGCCGGCGGACGTTCTCCCGAACGTACGGCAACGGTGGCGTCCGATAAGTCGACACGGTTCGAAGCGGCCGCGGGTGCGCAGGAAAGGAGAAACACTCCAAGAAAAACACTGAACAGGACACACCAAAATGTGACGCAACGTAAGTGAGGCATGACTCTTCCTTTTATGTTAGGTTCACTTTACAGAAACAGCGTAACAAAAGTCATAGAGGAATACATCCCTGCCGCCGCGGCGCCGGATTGCTAAAGACATTTAGAATCGCACGTGCCCCATATAAGCCCTCTGGGTCGCATGGTTGCCACAGCCGCGGCCTTCCGATATAGCCCGTGTGGCTTTGCAAGACACCGCCCTTCCAATATTTGACATTTTTGTCGGACTTCCCTACAACATGAGATTTCCATCCGGTTTCCGGGGGCGCCGCCTCACGGCTTGCGGAGAAAAGAGGGTGTTGCGGCTTTCTTGAGAAAGCCTGCCGGACAAGTCCGGGGCGGGGCGCAGGGAGCTTCCGCGGCTTCATGGCACCGGGGGGATGTTTTGCTATTCGGCGTAAATTCACGCCTTACAACAGGAGACAAGGTATGTTCAACGGACTATTCCACATTCCCCAACCGAAAAACGAACCGGTATGCAGCTACGCACCAGGGAGCAAAGAGCGCGCCGATTTGCAGGCGGTGTTGAAAGACATGCTCGCGAACCCCGTCGAGATTCCTATCGTTATCGGGGGAAAGGACGTGAAGTCAGACAAGCTGGTCGAAATCCGGTGTCCCCACAACCGGTCACAGCTCCTCGGCCAGTATCATCAGGCCAACGCCTTCCATGCAAATCAGGCCATTGACGCGGCAAACGCCGCCAAGCGCGATTGGGCCCTTATGCCGTGGTCAGACCGTGCAACGGTCATGTTGAAGGCCGCCGAGCTCTTATCGGGAAAGTACCGGCAGATTCTAAATGCGGCAACCATGCTTTCCATGAGCAAGACGTGCTTTCAGGCAGAGATCGACTCGGCATGCGAGTTGATCGACTTCTGGCGCTTCAATCCGTATTTCATGACCCAAATTTACGACGATCAGCCCCTGTCGAGCCACCAGGTGCTCAATTATATGGAGCACCGTCCTTTAGAGGGCTTTGTATTTGCCATTACCCCCTTCAACTTTACCTCGATTGCCGGGAATTTGCCCACTGCACCCGCACTCATGGGCAACGCGGTCGTCTGGAAACCCGCCTCGAGCGCTGTATTGCCTGCGCACTACATCATGAACATTCTCAAAGAAGCCGGGATGCCCGATGGTGTGATCAACATGGTACCCGGCCCCGGCGATACCATTGGCCCGCCCGTTTTAGACCATCTGGACCTCGGGGGCGTGCATTTCACGGGCAGTACAAAGGTGTTCTCAACCATTTGGCTGGCGGTAGGTTCGGATATCCGGAAATATTACTCGTATCCCCGTATCGTTGGCGAGACAGGGGGGAAGGATTTCATCTTTGCCCATGCTTCCGCCGACCTCGACGCCCTAACCGCCGGGCTGGTGCGAGGGGCATTCGAATTCCAGGGACAGAAATGCTCCGCAGCCAGCCGGGCGTATATTCCAGACAGCATCTGGCCCGCGTTGAAGGAACGTCTCGCAGAGCAGATAGGCACGATTGGCATGGGCGACATCTGCGATTTTAAGAACTTCATGGGGGCCGTGATCGATGCGTCCGCGTTCCGGAACATCTCGGGATACATTGATTTTGCCAAGAACGACCCGCATCTCGATATTCTGACGGGAGGTACCTACAACGATTCGGAAGGGTACTTCATCAAGCCGACGGTCGTGTTGAGCGAAGACCCCAAATCGCGCCTTATGTGCGAGGAAATCTTTGGGCCGGTTTTGACTCTCTATGTTTACCCGGAAAAGGAGTACGAAGCGACATTGAATCTGTGCGACGAGACAAGTCCGTATGCGTTAACCGGCGGTATCTTTGCTCAAGACAGAGCGGCCATCGTCAAGGCCTCGAAGACCCTCGTGAACGCGGCGGGCAATTTCTATATCAACGACAAGCCTACCGGCGCGGTCGTGGGACAACAGCCCTTCGGAGGAAGCCGGGCTTCCGGCACCAACGACAAGGCCGGTTCGTGGCTGAATCTCGAGCGGTGGGTGTCGCCGCGTTCAATCAAAGAGAATTTTATGCCTCCAAGAGACTACCGCTATCCCCACATGGCCGACGAGTAAGTTGGAGCCGTTACACGTCGCTAGAGAATGCCCGGTTGTCTCGCGCCTTTCTTGGACATGTTCAGTGAAGTTTTTATGGTTGCCTACACGGTTGCTTTCCTCTGTACGGGCCGGTAGCATATCCGCTGGCGTACGCAAGAATATTGCGTGTAGACGCATCATGGCGCTCGATTGGTAATTCAAGGAGTACGGTGATTCAGGAGGAGGGCTTACTATGCGCATCGGCATTGCGCGTTTCTTTCTTATAAGTGTTGCGGTGCTTGCCGCGGGATGCGCCACAACGGGCGGTCCCCCGGAAATAACGCTACGCGATGTGGGCGCCCCGGTGTGGTCGGTCCAGCACATGAATGAGAAGTTCCAGGTTGCGCTGTCGCCTGCAGGGAGGACCCTGCGCCTTGCCGGCTCGGCCGGTCTTGTTCTCGGAACGGGCGTGGACGTGGTCGTGAACGCCACGTATCGGGACAACATTCGCGAAATGCTCGGCGAGGATGACACCGCGGGGATGTTGGCAGAGGCGCTCGGAGAACGTTTAGACCAAGCAGTAGCTGAAAACCTTGCGCAGGCCGCTCCCTTGAATACCACCGTGGGCTATGCGAATCGCCGCGAAGCCTTGGCCGCCTGGTATGAGGGGCTTACGCGCCAAGGATACGATATGCTCTTGGAGCTTCGCACAAGGCATGGAGTCTATGGACATGACGGTATTCTTGCCGTGCGCATTGATGCTCGGCAGGTTGCACTCCCTTCCGGACGCACCCTGTGGAAAGACGATATCGTCGTATCCCTTGAGCCGGCGTTGGCCTATGCCCGCCTAGGTGATCCGACAGCACGTATGTCGCCTCGGATACGCGGGGCGCGGTTGACCGTTGAGAGAGACGTCCTGGAAAAATGGCGCGAGGGCAAGGGATCGTTGCGCGAAGATTTCGTGCAAACCGCTGAAGCGGCGGCCGCTGCGCTGGTTGTCAGCTTGGGTATGGCCGAGGATGCCGTGGGAGAATATTACCTCGGCAAATGCGCGCTGAACGAGAAAGATTTCGAGAACAGTCTGTTTCATTTCAATGAAGCGATTGCGTTAGATCCCGAATATGCCGATGTTCATAATGCAATTTCCGTGGCATACGCCCATCAGGGCAATCTCGATGAAGCTATAGAAAAGGCAAAAACGATTACGGAAAAATGGCCCGAATATGGCCCGGCCTTTATGAATCTTGCCTGGTGGTATGCGATGAAAAAAGACGATATCCCCACCGCCCGGCCCTTTTACCAGCGCGCCCGCGAACTGGGCATGGACCCCGTAAAAAAACTCGACGAGCGACTCTCCAAGTAGACTGTACGAGAAAGTCTCTCCGCTAGGCCACCTCGAAAATTCTTGGGCCCTTCGGTCTGCGAAGGAAATCATGAGCGACGATGCTCATGCACCTTGAAAACTGCCCATAGGGAGATTCTTCAACGGAGGGCGGGTTTTCGAATCCGCCATTGTCTTTCCGGTTTGGGACCACGCGGGCGCGCACGGTCATTATCACAAACAGTGTGGGACCAACGTCCTCGCTGGTCATTATAGGAAGATACACTTCCGCTGCCGCCGGGTTTCCTCTGGCGCGCCGAATTCACGGGCCCCTGCGTGGCGAAGGCGGCTGATCCTCCCGTCTTGCCTCTTCGCCGTGCGGGCGCGCGCGCGCGGATATTAAGGCTGGTGTCCAGGGGTGGTGGGCAGTCCTTACGCTATACGTTTCAGGACGACTGCAATTCCCGCTCGAGTTTGCGGGCACGATGGTGTTTCATTAGCCATCGAAACGCAAGGTACAAGATGAAGGCGGCGGTTATGGCGGCTGCTACCAGGGTCGTCCACATTCCGATGATCAAGCTGTGGGGTTCGTAAACCATCTTGACCACGCTGGAACCCTCGGGAACGCGCACGCCTCGGAAAAGACCGTCAATGGGGAAAATATCGACCGATTCTCCATCGATTGTAGCGGTCCATCCCGGGTACCACGTATCGGCAAGGTAAAGAACCCCTTCTTTGTCGGATTCAACGGCGATCTGGATGGAGGCATTGGTGCTTTCCGGAAGAATAGTGGCGGTAGCGGAATTCGAGGCGTCCACCGCAGGCGGAACGGGCCCCTCGATGAGCGGTGGAAGCTCGCCATCGAGCTCTTCCGGTTTGAAGGTCTCGACGGGGCGGTAGGCGAACGCCACCCAAGCGCGGGGCTTGGCTTTCAAATCCTCGAAGATGCCCGCCCCTGAGGGCAACACGTGTTTGAGTTTTAACAACGGCCGGACACTTGCGAACACGCCCTGGATATCTTCTTTCGTCAAGATAAGATTTCGCGCGCCTGTTCTCCGTAGCAGAAGCGGGTCGCGCTCGGCGGTCTCGAAGAAAGCGCGATGACGTTTCAATAGTACCTGGCTGGGGGTGTATGTCTGGGGGATGAGATTTGCCGTCAAGGGCCACTGTTTCAGGTGCAAGCTGCCGCCGGCCCGTAGGCCGCTTTCCTGCAGGGTCTCGATAAAAGTGGTTCTTGGGAATACCATCTCGGGCACCAGAAATGCCGGGTAGGTTTCCCCGGGGTGAAAGACTGCCATGGATTGCACGATCGTCAATACTGACAGGGCATAGCCCAGAAAACGTTGCGAAGGCTTTAGCAAGGTTATGAGGACGAGCAAAACTACCAGCGCAAACAAGCCCGCGGGAATGAGCGCTTGTGCTACGAGGTGCAGGTCTGCTGATGTGGCGCTTTGCCATCCGAGGGTGCAAACGACTACCGCTATCACCAGTGTCAGCGGCAGTATCACGAGAAGACGTTTCAAGGTTTTCTTGCAGGCTTCGGCATCCAGCGATACCCATTCTTCGGCAGCCGCGGCGGCGACAATGGCAGTCAGGAGGGGACCGACAACAAGAAAATGCTCAGGTCGCACGTACTCGAAAGGCGATGTGTTCGCAAGACCCGGCCAAACCAGCACGGAGAGAAACACGGCACACGCCCACGTAATCAACAAAGCCTCGATACGGTGGCGTTGCGGAGGCGTCGAGTAGCGGCGCAGTGCAATCCATAATGGAATCAAGGCCAGTTGGATGATGCCCACGTGGAGGAGCAGTACAACACGCGCCTGAGCACACAGGGCGTCATCGGAAAAAGCATACGGCGTCTTTCCGAAAAGGTGCGGCAGGAATAAACCCGCTATGTGAGTGAATTTCACGTTGGCCGTGGGTTCAAGATTGCCCAGTTTGGCGCTTTCATGTACAAATTCGTAAAACGGTAGTATCTGGATGCCGCATAACGCTGCCGCAATCGCCATCGCAATCACATACGTGCTCACGCTTGCGAACAGTTGAACATGACCGCGCCGACCCAACAGGTTGCGCGCAATGATGAAGACCAGTGTTATGGTGACGATGCCCCCCACGGCCTCCGGTTCGCCTCCCAGGAGCATCACGGCCAGCACCAGCGCCCCGTAGGGCCAGTAATGGATGCGTCCCAAGGCTAATCGATCGACAAATATCAGCAGCAGCGGCAGCCACGGCAAGGTATCGGCGAGGGGCGATACCGGCCAATAAAAAAAGACCGCGCTCAGTTGAAATGAAAGCCCGATAAATAGCGATAGAGACGGAACAAACCCCAATCGGCGGCCTGCTATCAATCCGCAGAGACCGGCCACGAGCAATTTGAGAAATACGGAGATTTTGATACCCGTTTCGGGACCAGAAAAGTAGAAGGGCACACTGAATGGCGACAGGCATCGGGAACGCCACAGCGCGAAAAACGGCATGCCACAGCCTTCCAGGGGATTCCAGAGCAGCGAGTCACCCCGCTCGGCGGTGTTGCTTAGAAAAGCGTACCATGGATAATACTGTTTGGCGGGCGCGTGCGAGGGTTGCCCGGTTGGCTCAAGTCCCGGCGGACGCGCTTGTTCCCATGGAGAAGCGAACAGGGTATCGCCGAGAGGCGCAGGTACCCGGTTCTGCAGCACGACGGGATACAGCGCGGCCACGGCGCCTGCTACCACAATCAGCACGCAAATAAGATGCTCGAGCGTCTTCCGAACCCAAGGTCGCACGGAGTCCTCCGGGAGTTAACTTCGTTTCCCTTTCTTGGGCGGCGTATGTATGCCTACGCCGAGAAAATCTTCCGCCGCCTCCTTGATCGTCTCCGAAAGCGTGGGATGCGTGTGTATTGTTTCGGCGATTTCCTCGGCGGTGGCTTCGAGTTTCATTGCCATGGCTGCCGATGCAATCAGTTCGCCCGCTTCGGCGCCCATGATATGGACGCCCAATACCTCGCCGGCTGTCGCATCGCCTACAATTTTAACCATGCCGTCGGTTTCCCCGATGGCGTGGGCACGGCCGCTGGCCCGGTAGCTGAACCGTCCTACCTTGATAGATGCTCCTGTCTCAGCGGCCGCCTTTTCGGTCAACCCGACACTCGCCAGTTCCGGCGCGGTAAAGCTGCAGGAAGGCAGAACGCGGTAGTCCATGATGCGATTTCCGCCTGTAGCATTCTCGGCGGCCACGATTCCCTCGGCGGATGCGCCATGGGCCAACATGGTTTTACCTGTTACATCGCCGATGGCAAAAATACCCGGGATGTTCGTCTCCATCCGCTCATCGACCACGATTGCGCCCTTTTTCCCGACTTTAACGCCGAGAGAAGGTTCTTCGGTCACCGCCGATGCATTGTATTGGACGCCGATGCCCACCAAAACATAATCTACAGTGATGGAATCCCTTTTGGAGCCGGAAAGCTCCAGGGTAACCGTATTTCCCTTGCGTGCCATGGATTTCACCGTGGTGCCCGTCAATACGTTCATACCCCGTTTCTTAAACAGCGTGCCCATTCGCTTTGTAAGTTCTTCATCTTCATTGGGGAGCACATGGGGCATCATCTCGATCAATGTGACCTCAGCCCCGAAGGCATTCCAGATGCAAGCGAACTCCGCTCCCAGCGCTCCCGCGCCGATAACCGCCACGCGTTTCGGGATTTCGGTAAGATCGAGAGCCTCGGTACTGCCGATGATCCGCTCACCGTCCATCTCGAGGCCGGGAATCCGCGCGGGGCCGCTTCCAGTCGCGACAATGATGGCCTTGGCCTGAATTTCTTCCTTGCCGGCTTTTACGACACCGGGTTTCACGACCACGCCTTTGTCCTTGACCCATTCGATGCCGTGGGCTTTGAAAAGAGTTTTGACGCCGTTCCTGTTGATGTTGACGACCTTGTCTTTGTGCGCAAGCAGGGCCTTCATATCTACCGAGATGCCTTTCACTTTCAATCCGAAGCGCTCGGCATCTTGCATTTTTTGATAGAGTTGAGCGGTGTGGATCAGGGTTTTTGTCGGGATGCATCCCCAGTTCAGGCATACGCCGCCCAATCGCTTGTGCTCGACGACAACGGTTTTCGCGCCGCGCTGGGCGGCGCGTATCGCCGCTACATATCCTCCCGGGCCGGCGCCAAGCACCGCCACATCACACGTAATCATTCCGTCTGTTCCCCTTAAAAGTTGGCGTCTTCAAGGATTTTCTTGAGTGTTTTCATAAACCGGGCAGCAACGGCACCGTCAATAACCCGATGATCGCTCGACAAGGTCATCTTCATGATCGGTCGGACGTGAATACCGCCGTCGATGACCACCGGCTGTTCTTTGATCTGCCCGACCGCGAGGATTGCGCTGTCCGGCTGATTGATGATCGCCGTGAAATGGTCAACGCCAAACGCACCCAGGTTTGAAACCGTGAAGGTATTGCCCGAGTAGTCGTCGGGAACCAGCTTGCCGGTGCGGGCCTTTTGGGCCAATTCGGCGCAGACCCGGCTAATGTCTTTCAGAGTCTTGTTTTGCGTTTGGCGCACTACGGGAACAATGAGCCCCGTTGGCACAGCCACCGCGAAACCAAGATTGATGTCACCCACGATTTCTATAGCCTCCCCGGCCCAGCGCGCATTGACTTGGGGGTGCTGTTGGAGGGCCAGCGTTACCGCCCGCAGCACGAGGTCGTTATACGACGGTTTGAAATCCGCACAGCTTCCCCGGAAAGCCGTGGCGGCGGCCATATCAACCTCGACGGTCATGTAATAGTGCGGGGCGCTGAACTTGCTCGCCGACATGCGTTCCGCGATGATGCTGCGCATGGGGGATAAGGGTACGTGCTGAACTTCTCCAGCTTTGATGGCCGGAGCGGCGGGTGCTGCAGGAGCTTCCGGTGCCGCGAGGGCACGTTCCACATCGGCTTTGGTGATCTTGCCACCTTGGCCGGTACCTTCGATGCGCGAGAGGTCCAACCCTTTGTTCAGGGCTATTTTACGGGCTGTCGGCGTAATCGCTATCTGCGCCGCGTAGGCCTCGATATCCGCTTCCATGACCCTTCCGCCGACGCCAGACCCTCGAGCGAATGTCGGATCGACTTTCAACTGTTCGGCACGCTTCCGGGCACGAGGTGAGACCGCGGCGCGGCCGTCTGGCGTTTCAGGGGTTGACTCCGGTTGTTCCGCGGCGCCTTTATGTTGAGGGGGGGTGGTTTCGGGTTTTGCCGCGGGAGTTTCTGCAGGAGACGGGGCTTGCGCGGCAGGCTTTTCTCCTTCTTCGCCGGCGACGGGATATTTTGACAGGTCTGGCAGCGATTCATCGGCCTCGCCGACCAGCGCCACGACGGTCATCACGGGGACCTCAACATCGGGTTCAACGAGTATTTTTCGAAGGACACCGTCCGCCGTGGATTCGCACTCGATCTCGGCCTTGTCGGTTTGCACGCTAAAAAGCACTTCGCCTTTTTTGACCGTATCGCCTTCTTGCTTGCGCCATTCGACGATAGAGGCTTCTTCAACGGATTGTCCTAATTGTGGAAGTTTAATCTCTTGCATCACTTATCCTGTTCGACCCAGCCCTCTTGCCGGAGGCGCCTGTCGCCTTCCACAATGAGCCGGGCCAGTTCCGACGCAGGGTCCAGATCGCAAATTTCCCGCAGCACAGCCTCGATCCCACCGTATTTCCGCATGATTTGGAGCCGCTCTGCTGCGCCGTCGGCGGGGTGATCGTACCGCATTGCGGCGGCCGCTGCAAATGCAATGTGTTCGGGCGCAATACCTTGCTCGATACACATGCGGCCTGCTCCAATAAGGCGGTCATTAGGCCCCAGTTTCCGGACTGGGTCGGCTGCGATACGCCGAACTTGGTCCCCCAGGGCCTTGTTGCGATACCGTTTCGCGAGGTCCTTCGCGTGGGCGTCAAGTTCTCCTCTGTCCATATCCCATTTTCGCGCCAAACCTTCGCAGGACTCGTTCGTGGCTGCTTTCATACTTGCCAAGGTCTTCTCATCTTCCATCGTCTGCCAGATATATTCGTGACCGCGCAAATAACCGAGGTATGCGGCGGTCGCGTGGCTGAGATTGTGCACAAAGAGCTTTCGCTCAACATAGGCGCCAAAGTCAGCCTTGGGCTGAAGGTTCTTCAACTCTGGAATAGGGCCTTTGAAGGCGTCTTTGTCCACCGGCAGGTCACAATAGGCCTCGACGCATATCAACAACGGGTCTTCCGCCCGTTCCTTCTCGGTCATGATGGGCACCATGCGGCCGATGCTGGCCTCGACGAACCCTACTTCTTCATCAAGAACTCCGTGAAAGGCAGGCGCGAGGTGCTCGCGTACCTTCTCGCGCAGGAAAGGTCCCGCGTCAATAAGATTCTCACATACGATGAAGTTCAACGGTGGCGCAGACGCCTCCGCATACCGCTTTTCGATTCCTTGCGCGATGGTGGGCGCGACTTTCGGCAGCACATTCACACCCACCGCCGTCGCGGCGATATCCGCTTCGGCAATGGCCTGCGCAACGGCGTCTGTGTCTGCTGCATGGAGGGCCGAGACGTTTCGGATATCTAGGGTCTGGGGCTCTTCGTCGACAATACGCAAGGGATATCCGCCACGTTCGTTGAGGGCCTGCACCACGTTGTCCAGCACATCCACGAAGGTGGTTGCATAGCCGGACTCGTAGTACAACTGTCCGAGAAACCCCCGGCCAATGTTACCAGCCCCAAATTGTAGAGCTCTTTTCAAGCGCATTCCTTTCTATTCTGGTTCGGCCCTGAAGGGAGATGAAGTATACCTGTTCTGCAACTACTTTTCGAGATAGCCGGGTGCATTCGAGGCGCGGCGAATTTGTCATTTTTTCCTTGACATGAGTAGCATTGTATGCTTAAATTTGCGCGCTTTGGACGCGAAATGTGGGTAACTTAGAAATAGCCGTCCCCAAGCTTATGGCCTCCTTTGAGCAAGGAGTATGCGTAAGGCGGCGCGACGCATCTACATGCGACAAGGAGGGTTTATGAGTTGTATAAGGGAAGACATCTACTGATCGATTGCCGGAATGTTGCACGTGAAGTATGCCTCGATGACAAGCTGGTCCTGAATGCCATGGCACGCGCCGCGGAACGCGCCGGCGCCACCGTCATCTCCCAAGTCCGGTACAAGTTCGGAACCGACTCCCCCCCTGGATTCGCCGCAGTGGTGATGCTCGATGAGAGCCATTGCTCTGCCCATTCGTATGCGGATTTTGGGTTAATCGCCATGGATTTGTTCACTTGTGGAACGACCAATCCGCGCGATGTATTCTACCATTTGCAGGAAGAGCTCGATCTGGGTGACGTCCGGGTGCGCGAGATTGACCGGTTCGTAGTGGATGAAGACCCCGATGAAGGCGCTACGCTGTCGTCTTGGGAACGAGAGGAAGTTGGTGTCCTCACGTAAACTGCATGACGGAAGGGAAGACGGTTTAACACCGCTCGAGAGCCTGAGGGCGGACTCCGTCGAGTCTTTCGCGGACCTTGTGCGAGGCATGGGCAAAACGGCGTTCGGAGGCCGACAGCTTGGTCAGGCCTTCGATACCTTCCTGACCATGGCCCGGGATGAGGAATGCCGCGTCGTAATGACGCTTTCCGGAGCGATGACGGTTGCCAAGCAAGGGACCATTATTTGTGAAATGGTGGACCGCGGATTGGTGGATGCCATCGTGGCTACGGGAGCCCTTATGGCGCATGGGCTTACGGAATCCATAGGCCTAACGCATTACGCGGTCAGCCCGGACGCAAACGATAGCGCCTTGTTCGAAAAAGGGTACAACCGCATTTACGACACCCTGGAAATGGAATCCAACTTGAACTCCATCGAGGAGTTGATAGTGAATGTATTAACCACGGAGGACCCACCCGGCGGGGTGTGGTCCTCCGCTTCTTTTTGCCGGGCCATAGGCCGGCGGCTCGATGAACGGAACGAAGGCCCCGGCGTCCTGCGAAGTGCCTTCAAGCGCGATATACCGGTTTTCATCCCGGCATTCACCGACAGTGAACTCGGGCTGGATTTCGCCATATGGGCCATGAAATCCGCCGCGAAAAAACAGGGAAAACAGGGCAAAATCCAAACGGATGCGCAGTCGGTCTTCACAGCCGTACCGCCGTTCAACCCGTTTCTGGATCTTCAGGAATACGCCCGCTTTGTGGGTAGCGCGAAGCGACTCGGCATCTTTACGGTCGGCGGGGGCGTCCCCCGAAATTGGGCGCAACAAATCGCGCCCTTTTATGACATCGCCGCGGACCGGCTTGGCATAGAACTCCCCGAGGCTCGTTTTCACTATGGCGTGCGCATCTGCCCCGAACCCGTCTATTGGGGAGGACTGTCGGGGTGCACATACTCGGAAGGGGTAAGCTGGGGAAAATTCGTTGCTCATGAGGATGGCGGAAGGTACGCCGAGGTACTCGCCGATGCTACGTTGGTCTGGCCACTGCTTATGAAGGCCGTCTTCGAGGAACTCGATCACGATTCACATTGACAGCCATGCGGAACGCATTACCCACCTCAAAGAACTTTCTGGCGCTGGATCGAAGCCGTTCCAACATTCGAGCGGCGTCCGTAGTCATACAGCAGGCCCCGTTGGAACGCACTTCTTCATATGGCACGGGGTCGGCCCGCGGCCCGCGGGCCATCATCGCGGCCTCTCACCAAGTTGAGCTATTCGATGCGGCCCTTGGCCGCGAACCCCTCGCCTCGCTTGGCGGCATTGCGACCCTGGCCCCTGTCGAGCCCGGCCGAAAGGAGGGCAAACAGTACGCCCATGCAGTGCGAACGGAAACCGCCCACTGGCTCTCCGAGGGCAGGTATGTCATAACGCTGGGCGGAGAACATACCTCCACGGTAGGAGCAATTCAGGCCCACTGCGAAGCCTTCGACGACCTGACGGTCCTTCAACTGGATGCTCACAGCGATTTGCGCGACGAATATGAAGGGCGCCGATGGAACCATGCGTGTGCAATGGCGCGCGTTCTGGATTTTCACCCGCATATCGTTCAAGCGGGCATTCGCAGTCAAGCCCTCGAGGAACGCGAGAGGACAAAGGCGCTTCGTCTGCCCGTAGTCTATGCCCATGAGATTGTCGCAGAGCCGAAAGGAAAGAAATCCTGGATCAAACCCATCATCGGTGCGTGCCGAAAACGCGTCTATATCACCCTCGATTGTGATGTCTTCGACCCTTCAGTGATCCCGGCGACAGGCACTCCTGAACCCGCCGGATTAACTTGGGCGCATATAGAAAGCTTGCTGCGGCGGTTATGTGCCGTGCGGGAAGTCGTGGGTATGGACATTTCCGAACTGGCGCCTATTCGCGGGATTCATCACCCGCAATTCACCATCGCAAAACTTATCTATAGATTCTTGGGCATACGCTTCAAGGAAATGCCAGCTCGTTGATTTTTAGCGCATTTGAAGTACAATGGTAATGAGTTCGTGGTTTTGGGCAAAGGAGAGAGAAAATGACCCCCGCGGACAATTTCTTCGATGAATATGGATGGGACGACGAGCCGTTGCCGCGGCAAGAGCGCCGCCGGAAGGCCAAGAGTAAGCAACGTTTCCGCTTCCGCGACAAAGAAAGCGAGGAAGAACGCCCCAAAAAGAACTTCGTGCGGAAACCTCGCCAAAGGCGCGATTGGGAGGACGACTACTTCGACGAAGGTTAGCCGTAGCGCCTCTTCACTGTGCCCGCACGCATTCTGCCTACGGACAGGAGTGCACGGGAAACATCTAAAAGCCGCGCGGGCAGTGCTGCATAGTGTACACTCTCTGTAAACTCCAGAGACAGATACCCTAAGCGCGGGTCTTTTTCCCATTGGGAGAAAAAGGGCGTCTTATTGTATCTCGCCGTGTTCGGCCTGTCTGTGAAAACACCGTTAAAACGCGGTTTTCTAACTAAACAGAGCAGCAAACTTCAGAATAAGGGATGAGTATGATTTATCGCGATTTTGGAAACACCGGAGCGAAGGTATCCGCACTTGGCATGGGGTGCATGCGCTTTGCCGACCCCCAATCTATTGACGAAATGGCCCAAGTGGTTTATGGGGCCTACGAAGCCGGTGTTACCTACTTCGACACCGCACCGGGATATTGCGAAGATAAAAGCGAGATTATCCTTGGCACGGCCGTGAAGGAGATGAAAAAGGATGGACGGCCCTTTCATATTGCCACCAAGTCAGGGGCGGGGGACCCTGCCGAAATCCGCCGCCACTGCGAACGCTCTCTCGAGCGTCTTCACGTGGACGCCATCGATTTCTACCATGTCTGGGCGCTGGTGCACCCCGAGAATCTTCCTAAGCGAAAAGCTCAAGGCGCTTTGGATGAATTCCGCAAACTTAAAGAAGAAGGACTTATCCGCCACATCAGCGTATCCACCCACCTCGAGCACGACAAAATCGCCGCCATGCTGGACCAGAGCGAAGGGTTGTTCGAGTCCATGCTCATCGGCCTTTCAGCCGCCAACTACGACCTCCGATACCCCGGAATACGGGAGGCGAAGCGCCGCGGTATGGGCGTGGCGACCATGAACACCCTTGGCGGCGGACTCATCCCCGCACATCCGAAACATTTTGAAGTCATCCTCCACGAAGGAGACCGGTCGGTTGTCGAAGCCGCTATCCGGTTCAATCTCTCGATTCCCGAAGTTCATGTAGCGTTGGTGGGGTTCCGCAACGTGAAGGATGTAGAAGAAGCGGTGCGGGCAGTCGAGCGTTTTGCGCCGCTATGCGAAGAAGACATCCAAGAAACCGCTTTGCGGCTGGCGGAATCCGCCAAGGACTTCTGCACGCAATGCGGATATTGTCGCAATTGCCCGCAGGGGATTCCTGTGGTGCGGCTCATGGCATCTTACAACCGCCGCCTCCTCGAAGGAAATATGCAGGCGGCTCTCGATGTGCTGCGATATCATTGGGGGATTTCCGATGTGCGGGAAGTGCTGGCGCCATGCACGGAATGCCAGGAATGCGAAAAGGCATGTACCCAGCACTTGCCCATCCTCGACCGGTTTGCCGAACTCAAGCGGGCTCAAACGGAGAAAGAGTCTGCACACTGAATTCGCGAGCGTCTCAGGCGTGTGTAATTATTCGAGAGTTCTTGCCTGCCCCAACTCCGGTGCCACCCTCGGCAAGCAACTCGCCTTCTGGCGATACGATGAAAAACACGTTGCACCCATGAATCTGAGCCTGAAGCGACGCGGTGGCCAGTTGACAACTTCTCCAGGATGCCCCGTTCCGCTTAGTGGGATTCATCTCCCACACTTTCGCCGCATCCGGCGACAGCCGAACCGTATACGCGCTCATGGAGGTTCTCCCTTACGATAGTGAGACAAGAAACGGCTTCCGCAACCCTTTTGAGGATCCAAGGCTACCACATATACACGCGCAATACAAGCCTCTTTCATTAGAAATGTCTGCAAATTTCATTAGTTTTACACGAACCTGCGTAAGACAGAGAAGCGGAGAAGAAAGCCACTTACCGGACACATTTAGCATGGTTCGCGAATACGACCACTGCTTTTCGGGCACAATACCGACGTAAGTAAAAGCTTTGGAATACCTTCCGTCATTTCCTGATAAGCGCATCAGGTGTTACGGAGCGTCGTTTTATTGAATAATTAAAGATTCGGGTTGATTTCGAGGGGCGTTTCTGGCTCGATTTCGATGGTTTCGGTGACGTAGCGGGCATTCAAGAAGGCCTCGAGTTCGGTCTGAGGAGTGCCTGTAATCGCCACCCCCACAACGGTGTAGGTGCCGGGTTCGAGGTTTTCGACCACGAACGTGCCATCCGAAGACACCTCGGTATAGCCCGACAGCATACCAGCCAATGCTTGCACATCCTCGAGCGTTGGCTTATTGGTATCGTACTCGCCCGGGAGTACCGCGACATGCGCCTGTTCATCCTTTCGAACGCCCCGCACCGTACCCGTAATTACGGATGTCGGTCCAAAGTCTATATCCTGGCGAATGTGCTGCCCGGCCGGGATTTCAAATGTGACCGTCTTACTGCGCCGCTGCCGCCCGCTACGAACGGTCACTTCGAGAATAGCCGAGCCGCTGGAAAGGTTTTCGAGACGGTAATATCCGTCTTCTTCAACATTCGTGCCCGTGCGCTGATCGCCACCACCGGATGCGACACTCAAAGCCACGTAAGCGTTTGAAACCGGGGTTCCTTCCACGGTCACCACGCCCTCGACGATCGCATCCTCGCTTGAGAACTCAAAATCGGCCTGTGTAACTCTGTTATCTGCAACAATGATGGACCGTTCGGCACGCATGAATTGACGTCGAGCCGAGGACGGGCCGCGCAAGTTAACGGTTACCGTGCCGACCCCGGCGGGCAAGGATTCAAAGACATAATAGCCGTTCGCATCCGTGACGGCATTTTCGTGCCGGTCCTCGATAATGAGGGAGACCGTTTGCCTGCTTACCGGCTGCCCGCCTTTCAAGACATACCCCTCGACGGTTCCTCCGAGACTGAGCAAAAATTCCGCCGTGGTGACCGCTCCCAGCCGCGTGTTTACGGTCACAGTGTCAGGAGCATAGGAAGGGTGAAAAGCAGTCAGTTCGACGGTTCCTCCCTGCAGACCCTCGGCACGGAAGACGCCTTGCGCATCCGAGCGAGCCAAAGCGCTCCCGCGGCGTTTCTCCCTTCCCTCGAAGATGGACGCTCCGGGAACAGCTTTGCCCGATGCGTCACGCACCGTGCCTTCGACAATCGCCCCAGATTTCAGGCGAAACACCAGATTCGTAATCTCCTGTCCGGCAGTTAGTTGCCCTAGTGATTGCTGTTCAGGGGCATAACCGTCTGCCCGGGCAATCAGTACGCGAGGATCGCGGCTAAGCCTGACGTCCACGGTAAACAGGCCTTCAGGATCGAAGACGCGCTGCCACCGCAACGACGCGAGAGAGGATTGGCGTTCGAGATAGTTCATCGGGGCCTGAGCCAGCTCGAATTCCTTAATCGGCTGGCCCGTAGCTGCGTCGAAGACCTGCCCCGAAGCTGTCGGGGAAGGTTGAAGCACTAACACGATGTCCTGCGCACCGGCCTGGACCTGACGGCCTTCCGCCGGCGCGAAATCCCGGTGAAACGCGCGCAATAGGTACGTACCGGGAGCAATTCCTGCGATTTCAAAGGCGCCGTCATGAAGCGATTTGGTCATATGGGCATATCCCGTTGACGACCGTGCATTTATATTCACGCCAGAGACCGGGTTGCCCTGTTCGTCGGTCACCCGGCCACGAATCGCGCGATTGCCGGTTTCGCCGGCTGCGAGAGACTCCTCCTCGCCGTCAGCACCGTCCCAAATCAATTTTATAGGTTCACTTTGTTCGCCGGCGGCCACGCTCACCTCGACCGTTGGCGGAGGGGCATCCTCCCTTGAACCTCGGGCAACCACACCCACCTTATACCCCCCTGTTGGCAAGCCATCCCACGCGAAAGTGCCCTCCCTGCCCGTGGCCTGAACATCATTTATCCGCAGAAAAGACGCCTGGGTCGCCCTGATATAGACTGGCGCCCCTTCAACGGGCGCTCCTGAACTCCGGACTACCTGTCCCTGAATTATTGCCCCTTTTGACACGACGAGCGTCACATCGTCGGCGGAGCCTTGCGGGGGGACATCTACCCGAACCGGTTCGTGCGTGACCAGCCCGAGTTTTCGCGCCTGCAGCATGAGCGTTTCTCCCGGCGTGAGGCCTGCAGCAGAAAAAAAGCCTTGCGCATCCGTCTTCTCTATGCGCATGCGCCCACCTTGCGTCGTGCCGATCGTGACGTCCGCGTGGGAGACGGGGGCGCCATTCTCATCGACAACAACCCCCCGAATCGCGCCCCCGAATGAAATGCCGAAGTCCAGTCCCTCGAGCGCCTGACCCTGTTCGAGGGTAACGGAAGCTTCATTGCCGGCCGCCGACCCTGGTACAAAGCGAAGGCTTGGCGCTACTACGAATACCCGGTAATCGCCTGGCCCTATACCGGTTATTGCATACGAGCCATCTCGACCTGTCTCTACCGCGACGTCCGCGAGAAGCCCTTCTCCCCGAGCCGACACATACATTCCAGGAAGCGGCTTTTGGGAAGCCTTGTCATACACACGTCCCGAAATGCCGGCGGCCGGAACCAATCGCACCACTATGCCGCTATCGACCGTGCCTTCGCGAACCTGGACCCGCGGGGGCATGCCTTGCGCGCTCGCATAACGTTCATCGTCAACGGCCAACTCGTAGGTTCCGGGACGCAACGCGGTAAAATCGAAACGCCCCTCAGCAGTGGTCTTCGCTTCAAAATGTTCCCGCGGCGTGGGTCCATTCGCAATTACGGCAACTCCCTCGACAGGCTCCTCGGGCCCGCTCAGAAGTACCGTGCCGCTTATGCCGCCTCCGGGGGTCAGTTCTATGTCCAATCCATCAAAAGGAGGATGCGCAGGGCCAGCTAAGACCGCTGGAGCGTTTTCAGGCATCGCCAAAACATAGGTGGACGCTTGGGGCAAGCCTTCAAACCGAAATTTGCCCTCCGTATCTGAGGTTACGGAACCCGGCACCAGCAGCAACCGCATTGGCAAGCCCACGGAGCTCATCATCAGTCTATGAATTCCGAAACGCTCCATCCCCATAGGTTGCATTGCCCAAAGCGTTGCGCCCGCGACCGGTTTCTCTTCGGTATCGCGCACCACACCTCCAACATGCCCCGACGTCGCCAGTTTGATGTCAAAATCCGCGACAGGCCGTTTGATCGTCAAATGAGCCTGCTCGACTTCCGCATAGCCCACACTGCTTCCCAATACCGAATACCGGCCGATCGGCAGTCCCGCGATCTCGAACCCGCCGTCGGAATCGGTCTGTGTTGTTCGACTCACGGGACGCTCAGGGGGCACAAAGGGGTTCTGGCCTTGTGTTTGGAGCACGGCAACCGTGGCATTCGCCGCCGGGGCTCCGTCGTATGCCCGAATTCGCCCCAGGATGACCCCCGGATAGACGGACTCGTGCCCCTCCGGACGCCCTGGGACCGAGACACGCCCGCCAAACACACCCCTATCGATTCGGCCTGATCGAGGCACGTGGGGAGAGGGCGCCGATGGTACAGGTTCCTCGTCGAGGGCCTCCCTGGATGGTGGCGGAAGCGTGTCATCTTCACGACGGGGCACAGACTCGTCGGCGTGCAGAAACACCCAGACGAGCACAACCAGACCCAGACAGGCCAGAAGAATCAGGGTAAATCTAAGATTCTGCTGCATTTACTTTCCTGAAAATGCGCCTGAAGTTGTTCGCATCCGAAATGCCTGATAACGCAATCCTGTCGTAATCACACCATATCTTCGAGTTCAATACCTAAAGCGGCCACATTCGTTCCGGGTTCCTCAATGCGCATGGCATCCTTTTCTGTGGTCACTATAAGCATATCACGCGGCAGGGCTTCCGTCGGAAATGCGCTGTGATCGGGATAGGCCATGCGTGTGGTGATTTCCGCGCCCAACTCCTCGAGGGTTTCGAAAAATGCTTCCGGATTCCCTATGCCGCAAACCGCGCAGATTCTTTCTTCCTTGAGCCGGGTCAGGGGTAATCGCTCGCCATTAGATAGCCGCCATAGGACCGAGGGCACGTGGCGCGTCCGCCGTATCGAGGCTTCAGGGGAATATTCCGCAATGGCATCAAGGACGGCATCCAGCGAATCGGCCTGGTCGCAGCGTGTCAGAATGATGTGCGTCGCGCGCGCCATCGCCGTTAGCGGTTCACGTAGAATTCCCCGGGGAATCAGCCTACCGTTGCCGAAGGGATTGGTTGTATCAATCACCAGCACATTCTCATCGCGCTCGAGTTGGACGTACTGATACCCGTCATCAAGAATCAGCGAATCGCAACTGTATTCGTCGATCGCCTTACGCGCGGCTGCAACGCGGTCGGCGCATCGCACAATCAACGTTTCCGGGACGCGTGTTGCGATGAGCGCAGGTTCATCACCAAGGGTAACACACAATTCAGGCGAACCCTTGCCGACATGAACGGTCATGGTCTCTTTGGACCGCGCGCCATACCCCCGGGTAAGTACCGCAACACGGTGACCTTGCTGGATTTCCTTGCGGGCGCGCTCGATAACGGCTGGAGTCTTTCCGGTTCCGCCCGCCGTAATGTTGCCAAAACTGATCACGCGGGCATCCACGCGTATACGGGGTTTTCTCAGGCGGAAATACATACCCGCCCGCATCACGGGCGTGGCAAGGTTCAGCAGTGCGGCGACGGAGAATGGAACGGGTTCGTCGCGGCGGACTCTGTCTGTAAGGCTTTGAATCCAGGAGCTCATCGAGGCGCAAAGCGTTTTCCACTGAATTGCCGGACCAGGCCCTTCAACTCGAGCATGGTTAAGGAACTCAAGGCTTCCGAAACGCTCAACCTGCATGACGTGGCAATCTCATCCACGTAGGAGCCATCGGGAGAAAGGGCCGCCAGAATCGATTTTTCCAGGTCACTGGATGCTTGGGGCGTAGGTTCCCGTTTCGGGGCGGCCCGAGGAACCGGGGCGGGGCTGCGCGACTCGGATTTACGGGGCCCAGGCTTGACCGGGACCGGTTTGGGTTCGTCGCTGCCAGGTGCAGGCTCTGGGGGATCCGCCCGGCCACTGCGAAGGCATTCCGCCGGCAATTCGAGTTCGACCAGGATATCTTCAACCGTTTCAACGAGTTTCGCACCCTCGCGAATCAGGGCGTGGGGACCTTCTGCATTCTTGGTACCGGCCTGCCCAGGGACGGCAAAGACCTCGCGGCCCTGCTCAGCCGCCTGTCGAGCCGTTATGAGCGCCCCGCTGGTCAACGGCGCCTCGATGACAACCGTCCCGAGGCTCATTCCACTGATAATCCGGTTGCGGTAAGGGAAATGGCCTTTGCTCGGCTTCATCCCCATGGGAAACTGGGATACGACAGCCCCTCGAGCAATGATGTCCTCCATCAGGTCGGCGTTCTGGGAGGGATACACGATATCCACACCGCAACCCAATACCGCAATGGTGCGGCCGCCTCCCTCAAGCGCCCCACGATGAGCGGCGGCGTCAATGCCCATGGCCATGCCGCTGACGACGGTGATGCCCCGGGCCGCGAGTTCCCGGGCCAGTTTTCCCGCCATGCGAATACCGTACGGCGAGGCGCGCCGCGTACCCACCACGGCCACGTAGGGTTCCTGGTCCGCGGGAAGGCTGCCCCGCGCGAAAAGGAGCAGGGGAGGGTCGTATATCTCGGCCAACCGCAAGGGATAGCGGGCATTCTCCATGGTGATAAGCGTGGCGCCCCATTCCTGCATGGCCGCTTCCTGCTCGGCGGCTTCATTCGTATCCGCATATTGCCGAATGCGGTCCGCCAATTTGGGGCCCACAAGGTCGGCCACCATGCCCCGCGGCGCCTCGAATACGTGCGTCGGGGTGCGAAAACGCGCCAGCAACCGAATAAAATGCGCTGTTCCTACCCCTGGCACCAGCGCGAGCCGGAGCCAGTCTCTGTCCTCTCGCGTCAGTTTCATGATGGGTAATATAGCATTGCTTCGCCAGAATTGCATACAAACGGTGGGCCGCACCAAAAAGGGACGAGCCTCAAAGACGCATGACACTCATAAGGACCAGATGAGGCGGCTACGCAAAGCGCTCCCTGACAATGTTCGCGATATGCTGTAGCCGGTGGGCGTAGGTGTGTTGTCCAAGCACACGTGCCCGGGCGCGAGTCGCGATTTCGGCCCGTGCTTTGGGATGTGCCCGATAGAAACGCAACAATGCCGCGCACTCATCAAGGGAGTGATACCCAACCACTTCCTTCTCGCAATCGAACAGTTCTTCGATAACCGGCTGGGCGTCGGTAAGCAAAAAACCCCCGGCGGCCGGGCAGTCGAAGACCCGCTGATTAACCGTCGTCGGCATTTGGATGCTGGTCGAGTTGAGATTGACCTCGCAGCGGTTGTAGAAGCCTGCCAGCTCTTGTGTGTAATGCACCGGGCCTTCTGAAGAAGGGAACGCAATGCGCCACTCATCGTCACCGCGCATTACGGCCCCTTCAGGTACCACTGCTGAGGCGAAGGCATGACGCAGCCGACGCGTCCCCTCGATAAAGAACACCATTTCAGCGAGACGACGCTGCTCTGCGTTCAGCGTATCGACATAGACGGGCTCCAGAAGTGCGTGCAAGCCCTTTCCGAAATTCTCGCGCGTCACCCGGCCTTCCCTGAAACTCCGTTTTACCGCCGCCTCGAGTTCGGGCTCGGCTTTCAGCAAATTCCATTCGCGTCTCGCGAAGGCAAGCATCGAATTCCCGACGAACGAGGGGGGAATGTCGCATATTTCGGCAGGTTTGCAGTCGAACACGTGAGGGTCTGCCGCCAAGGGAACGGTTTCCACTACAGGAAATCCGGCGGCCAGCGATCAGTGCCGTGGATGTAGCTGACACGCCCTTGATCGCCCTCTGAACCTCCGGAGAGGTCGTAGTCTTCTTCCCAGG
>JAWODE010000577.1:0-3235 GCA_046483455.1 Candidatus Hydrogenedentota bacterium
CGGTTCAACGCCACGACTCCAAGCACCAGGAACAGAGCGAACGCGCGGATATTCATGTCGCTCACCGCGGTGTAGACATACCGGATATCCAGCAGAAACATGACGAAGGACAACACCATCAGGAAAATCATGAGAGGAATGAGTATATCGATGAGCCAATCCGTGGCCGTATGCTTTTGCCGACGCTTGACGCGGCTTTCAGGAAGCGTGTCTTTGAGGGATTCGAAATCCGTAGCAATGGGCTTCCTGGGTTTCTGCTGCTGCGAGACAGGGGCCTCCATAAGCGACTGGAAATCGGTCGCCTCATGCTCCTCCGGCGGCGTCTGTGTGCCGTCAGATTCTGGCCGGTGAGATTTCATGCAGGTCCCGCTCCGTTTCGATGTGCAGCACGTCGATGCCGTCGGCCGCCAGCATTACCGAAGCCTCTTCGTAGCCGTGGTAGTTGTCGATCATGAAGACGGTCACCGAAAATCCCGATAGTTTCATTTGGGCGAGCACGCGCGCGAATTCGGCCGTTACTTGCGGCACGACCGGGATTAAGGTGGCATCCCGCGGCTGCTTGCGGAATTCGGCCATCAATAACTCGCCTATGCTCAATCCGTCCGTCGGCAACACCCGCGCCAGGTTCTCGATGATGTGCAGTCCCTGCACCGGACTCCGCCGGGTCGGAACTTCCAGGGGACGCAACGTTTCGGATATTTCCTCACCGGCCACGCCCGCCTCGGCGTCCTGGCGCGACAGCGTTTCGGTGCCGGCGACCTCGTACTTGGCCACCTCCGCGGCATCGCGCGCGTTGGTAATCATGCCCAGTTGTTCGCCCGAGAGCTGCAGCAGGTATGCCAGCGAGGCGACCGTGGTAATGGCAAGTTCCATGCGCTGTTCGGCCTTTTCGCCCGCGTAGGTGTCCTGGTGAAGATCGAGGATTAGTGTTGCCCCGAGTACGTTCGAGGACTCGGTTTGTTTGGTGAAGAGGTCGCCCGTGCGCGCAGACGCTTTCCAATGGATCAGGTTTAAAGGGTCGCCGCGCTGGTATTCGCGCACCCCTTCAATGCGTGAAGGGTCTTCGTAGATGCGGTTCGAAATGCGGACCGGTCCCTGGGGCCGCCGCGCCGCGATCGTAAACGTCTCGATGTACGCCACCGTGGGAAGCACCGATACATAGTCCTGGCGTTTCCCCGTGACGAACCGCCGCTGGAGGCCGAAAAGGTCGCCTGATTCCATTAGTAACGGCCCGATCCGATGGTAGCCGCGGCGCGGACACGTTAGCGTGTATTTGAACCGCAGGCTCCGTCCCGGCATCAGGACCGCGAGACGGGCGTTGTCGCCGCTACGTGGAAAGTCGCGCGGATGCAGGTCCTCGACATATAGCCAGGGGATGGGCCAGCCGCGGCGGTTCTCGACCGTCACCTCGATGGTGATGTCTTCACCCTGGTGGACCGTGGCGCGGTCTATGGTGCGTTGGCAATCCAGCCCGCTGAGCCATGCCCACGAACTGAAATGCGCGATGGCCACAAGCAGCAGAAACGCATAGGCGGCATACGACAGGTACGGACTCTGAAACACAAATGCCAGAGCCAGCACGATGCCTCCGATAATGAACCAAATCGCGTTTCGCATGACCTGTCTATGATGCCACGTGCGAAGCACGCATAGAAACTGAAGTCAACGTGAACCGGAGGGTATATGTACTGTGAGGTGACGAAGGATCACGGGCCGGAGTCGCGGGAAAATCGGACTGATCGGACCGATCGGTCGGATCAGGCGGATCGCTCAGACCTTGCCAACGTAGCCCAGCGCAGCAAAGCCGCAACCAGATAGCGTTTGGACAAGCATCCCTGCCCTTCCCGTCGCCCCGGCGAAAGCGGGGGTCCGGTCTGGGTGCGACATAGCACCGCCTCCCGTAGCCCCTCTGGATTCCTGCTTGCGCAGGAATGACGATGGGGGCCGCGCCCTTTGTCGCTTCCTGAGGCGGTAACATCGCTACGCATCAAGGCCTCAACATTTTTTCCACAAACCTCTCCGTGTTCTCCGTGTCTCCGTGTGAGCCCCTTTTTTCTCACGGGGCGCCCCGGAAACCATGGAGCCATTGATCCCCTTCCAGCAATTGCCTAGACTATCCCCTGGTGCCTGGATTGGTATCAAAAATAGAGCCGCCACGCGTATCTCACGACCAGGAAGGGGATTTTGGAATGGAGAAGAAGACCGTTCGCACGGGGATTGTTGGCGCGGGGTTTGCCGCGCGGTTTCATTACGACGCGATCACGAAAGTCTACGGAACGCACGTTGACGTGAAGGGGGTCTATGCCCTCGATACAGAACAGGCTCGCGAGTTCGCGAAGGAACGGGGCATTCGCTGCTACGATTCTCTCGAAGCCTTGATTGATGATGTCGACGTGGTCCATTGCTGCGTTATCGTGGCCGCCCACGAGGAAATCGCCATTGCGGCCCTGGAACGGGGCAAAGACGTCATCGTCGAGAAACCTCTCACCGGGTATTTGGGCGACGGTACCGAGGAATTCCATGGCGACCGGTTCCCGAAGGAAGACGCGCTAAAACACGGTCTTGAGAGCGTGGACCGCATGCTCGAAGCCGAGGCCAGGAGCAAGGGCCAAATCCTTTACGCCGAGAACTGGGTCTATGCGCCGGCCATCCAGCGCGAGCGCGAGATCATCGAGAAGACAGGTGCGCAGATTCTCTGGATACACGGCGAGGAAGCACATTCGGGCTCGCACAACCCGACGTATGCCTACTGGAAATACTCGGGGGGCGGGGTGCTCATCGGGAAAGGCTGTCATCCTTTGTCCGCGGCGCTGTATCTCAAGCGGGTCGAAGGCCGTGCGCGCGACGGAAAACCCATCCGCCCGAAGACCGTCACCGCACGCGCCCACGCGCTAACGCGTATGGATTCGTTCCGCGATGCCGGGCACATCCGGTGCGATTACTACGACATCGACGATTTCTCGATGATGCACGTGACTTTTGAGGACGGCGCCATTGCCACGGTCTTCGCGTCAGATATCATCCTCGGGGGCATTCACAACTGGCTCGAAGTGGCGGCAAACAATCACCGCACGGTCTGCAACATCAACCCCAATACCGCCATGCAAGTCTACAATCCAAAGGAATCTCAGTTCGCCGACGTCTACACTGTCGAAAAGATCGAGACCAAGCAGGGGTGGACAAATATCCCTCCGGACGAGGATTGGTTCACGGGCTATCCGCAGGAAATCGAGGC
>JAWODE010000153.1:0-10437 GCA_046483455.1 Candidatus Hydrogenedentota bacterium
TCGAAAACGAAGCGGCTGCCATGATGGACGTGCTTCGTCCGTTCAAATTCGGTGTCAGTGCGCCGTTCTACTTATTAAAAGAGAAAGACCAACCCGGAAGTGGCGGGCTGCTATCGATCACGGTCGATCCCTCTACGTGTAAAGGATGCATGGAATGCGTGCGGGTATGCCCCGCCGATGCGCTGCATGTAGCTACCCAAACCCCCGAAAGCATCGACGAGCTGCGTCGCAACTGGGATTTCTGGCAAGCACTGCCGAATACAAAACCCGAGTATATCCGCATCGACGATATCGACGAAGGCATTGGAGCGCTCGACAACTTGCTCCTCGACAAGGTTAATTACAAATCCATGGTTGGGGGCGATGGCGCCTGCCTCGGCTGTGGCGAGAAATCGGTCATGCACCTGTTCACCGCCGCGGTGGAAGCCCTCATGCAGCCGCGAGTCAAAGCCCATGTGGCGCGGCTCGATGACCTCGTCGAGCGCCTCGAGAAGCATATCCGGCTCAAATTGGCCGAGCAGGTCAATGTGAGCGATACGGATGCCATGAACAAAGCCTTGGCTTCACTGGAAGGCAAGGATTTGACCCTCGCCAACCTCACCACCGCCCTCGAGGAAGGTAGGGTCGAAAACACCATCGACAGCAAATGGCTAAAAACAACAACGGATATTCTCGCCAAACTGAAGCATCTCCGGTGGGAATATACGGAGGGGGTTACAAAGCGCGGCCGTGCGAACATGGGCATGCTGAACGCCACCGGTTGTACCTCCGTGTGGGGTTCAACCTGGCCGTACAATCCGTATCCCTTCCCTTGGGCAAACCACTTATTCCAGGACTCCACGTCGATGGCCATGGGCGTATTCGAAGGACACATGGCCAAAATGGCGGAAGGTTTCAAGGCCATTCGCAAGGCAGAAATGGAGTTGGCCGGCGGATACAATCCGAAAGAGCATGAAGAGTTCTTCCGGTACTTCAATTGGCGGAAATTCACGGACGAGGAATTCGCGTTGTGTCCGCCCGTCGTAGCCGTTGGCGGCGACGGCGCCCTGTATGACATCGGTTTCCAGAATATGTCGCGCCTGATGATGAGCGGCAAACCGGTGAAGGTCGTCTGCCTCGACACCCAGGTGTATTCGAACACCGGAGGCCAGGCTTGCACCTCCGGCTACTATGGCCAAGTCTCCGACATGGCGCAATTCGGTAAGGCTATCCAGGGTAAACAGGAAGTCCGGAAGGAAGTCGGTCTCATCGCCCTGGCGCATCGCACAACCTATGTGATGCAGGGCACCATTGGAAACGTCGGCCACCTGCTCGAGGGCTTCATCCAGGGCCTGAATTCCAAGCGCCCGGCCCTGTTCAACGTGCACAGCCCGTGCATGCCCGAACACGGCATTGGAGACGATGTGGCCAAGCATCAATCCATCCTGGCGGTGGAATCACGGGCCTATCCCGTGTTCCGGTACAATCCGGACCTCGGCCAGAACCCGCCGGATGCACTGGACCTTGAAGGCAATCCGGCGTTCGACGAAGATTGGAACACCTTCACCCTCAATTATGTCGATGAAGACGGCAACCCCGGCAAAATGGAAATCCCGCTGACCTTCGCGGATTACGCCGCTACCGAGGGTCGCTTCCGCAAGCAATTCCGCAAGGCTCCGCGTGACACATGGAACGAGGATATGGTGCCCATCGCGGAATTCATCGACATGGACCCCGAGGAACGCGAAGGCTTGTATCCATATATATGGGCGGTGGACAAAAAGAACCGTTTGTCCCGTCTGATTTGTTCGGAACCAATTGTTAAATCGACTGAAGACCGGCGCGATTTCTGGCGAATGCTGAAGTCCCTTACGGGCGCCGATCAAAAGGTCGATGTGGACCAAATTGCAGACCAGGCGCGCGCGGAAATGGTGCAGAAGATTACGGCCGGTTTGCTCCAGTTGGCCGATGGCGGCAAGCTGTCAGAGTTGGCTTCGGCACCGGCGGCGGTCCCCGCGGGGGTCCCGGCCTCTGATACCGAAGGCAACGGAGGCGGCGCTGGACAACCGGAGGCGGCTTCTGCTTCCACAGAAGGCGCGTCAAGCGAAACAACCGGAGGTGGCATGGAACCTTATTTGGATTCGAGTCAGTGTACCGGGTGTGGTGAGTGTATGCTTATCAACCCGAAAATGTTCGGATGGAACGACAAAAAACAGGCGCAACTGCTTGATTACAAGGCCGGCACGTATAAAGACATGGTAAAAGCCGCGGAACGCTGCCCAGCACGCTGCATCCGGCCCGGCGATCCATGGGACCCGAACGAAAAGGGCCTCGAAAAGCTGAAGAAGCGCGCGGCCAAATTCAACGAAATGTAGCCAACATGTGGGCTCGTGCCCGCTTGTATAGAAACACGCGGGCGCGCCTTGGGGGAAATGGGCGCGCCCGCAAAACCCTTATCTGGTTCACATGAGCGTATTGACTTTACTCGGTCTCGACAAAACCTTCTCGCACGGTGTGCATCCGCCCGAATACAAAGAGTTGACGGCGCATAAACCTATCCGGCGCCTGCCGTTTGCGGACGAGATGATCATTCCGCTCTCGCAACACACGGGAGCGCCGGCAAAGCCCATCGTGCGCGAGGGCCAGGAAGTCGTGCGAAGCGAGCCCATTGCCGAAGCAGGCGGCTTTGTATCGGTCCCGATGCATGCGCCGGCAACCGGCCGGATCAGCCGTATTGGGCTGGCGCGCGACGTACAAGGGGGCATGTCCCCCGCGATTTTCCTGCAACTCTACCCCGGCGAAAGCCAGGAAATACTGTATGGCGCCCGTGTGGACGTCGACCATATGTCGAACGAAGAGATCGTGAAGGCCGTTCAGCGGACAGGCGTTGTAGGCCTTGGCGGCGCGGCGTTTCCGACACATGTCAAGTTGGCGGTACCGGAAGAAAAAAAGATCGACACGGTCGTTGTCAATGGATGCGAGTGCGAGCCGTACTTGACCACCGACCACCGGTTAATGGTCGAACACCCCCAGGATATTTACGAGGGGATTCGTGTGGTTCAGCGGGCCTACAAGGCGCAGCGGGTGATTGTGGGTATTGAAAACAATAAACCCGACGCCGTTGAAGCCATGCGGCATGTGAAACCGGGAAACGAGCCCATCGAGGTGAAATCGATCGAGACGAAATATCCGCAGGGCGCGGAGAAGATGTTGATCAAGTCGTTGTTGGACCGCGAGGTGCCCTCGGGAGGGCTTCCGCTCGACGTCGGCGTTGCGGTATTTAATGTAGCGACGCTGGCACAGGTAGGCGAGTTGTTGCCCATGCAACGGGGACTCATCGAGCGCGTCATCACCGTCACTGGTCCGGGATTAGAAAACCCCGGCAATTTCCTGGTTGCATTGGGCACGCCGATTCGTTTTGTGCTCGAGCAATGCGGATATCGCGGCGAGAAGGCCTCGGAAGTGATCCTTGGCGGCCCCATGATGGGCGTCGCCGTGCCTTCGCTTGACATACCGCTTACCAAAGGCGTCACCAGCATTCTGGTCCTTGATAAAGCCACCGTGCAAAAGCGCGACCGCAAGGAATACCCCTGCATACATTGTGGAAGCTGCGTGGATGCGTGTCCGATGCAGTTGAATCCGGCGCGGCTGGGTCAGTTGGCGCGCAAACGCGACTACGACACGATGAAGAATGAATTCAACTTGATGGACTGCTTCGAATGCGGGGCCTGCTCGTATGTCTGTCCCTCGAGCATCCCCCTCGTGCAGCGGTTCCGGGTGGCCAAGACTATCATTCGTGAAAGGAAGGCTGCTTCGTGACGGTCACAACGCCAGATACGCTCGAAATTCGGACGTCCCCACACATAAAAGCGGACGTAACGACCGACGTTATCATGCGCAACGTGGTGTATGCGCTCATGCCTATCTGCGCGTTCGCCGTATGGTCCTTCGGTCTGAGCGCCTTAACGCTGATATGCGCGACAACCGCGACCTGCGTCCTTACGGAACACCTGGTATGCAAGTTCTCGGGTAAACCAACCACCGTCACCGACTTCAGCGCTGTAATTACAGGTATTCTGCTGGCCTTGACCCTCCCCCCCGGCATTCCGCTATGGATGGGCGTCGTGGGCGCCGTCATCGCTATCCTTCTGGGCAAAGCTTTATTCGGCGGACTGGGCTTCAACACCTTTAATCCGGCGCTGGTAGCGCGTGCGTTTCTGCAGGCAGCATTCCCGGTGGCCATGACGAAATGGATTCCCTCGTTTGTCGGAGAGCGGTTTACCCGATTCATTCCGACCTCGCTCACCCTTCCCTTTCTTAGCCCGGACACCAAAGCCGACGCTTTGGCGAATTATCTGGCACAAGCAAACGTCGATGGGTGGTCTGGAGCCACCCCCTTGTCGCTGATAAAATTCGAGGGCCGCGGCACGGACATTATGGATTTGTTTACGGGCATGGTTCCGGGGTCTACGGGCGAAACGTGCGCGGTATTTATTTTGCTGGGCGGCGCCTACCTCGTGGCACGGGGCATGATGAATTGGCGCATTACCGCCGCCATGCTCGGTGCCGCGTATATCACCAGTTGGCTGTTTTATCTGGCAGACAATTCCAATCCGACGCCGGCGTTCATGCTGGTATCCGGCGGTTTGATGCTGGGCGCCGTGTTTATGGCCACGGACATGGTGGCTTCTCCCACGACCCCGCTCGGCGTATGGATTTACGGCGGGTTGATGGGATTTCTGACGATCCTGATTCGTATCAAAGGCGGACTGCCCGAGGGCGTGATGTATGCCATTCTGCTTGGAAACGCGGTCTCGCCTCATATTGAAAACTTGACCCAACCCCGGGTATTTGGCGCCAAAAAACGCCAAAAGGCAGCGGAATGAGTAATACAACAACAGCACCAAAACCCAAACAACCCAACAGTCTGCATATGATTGCCACGCTCGGCGGGGTGGCATTCTTATCCGGCTTCCTCATCTTTTTCGTCGTTCAGGCCACCGAGGCAGGCATCAGACAAAACAAACTCGAGCAACTTCGTACCGCAATCTTCGAGGTGCTCCCTGGGGCGGTCTCAAGCCAGGCCTTCGCGGTTGAAGACGACGGCTTCCGGCCCGTCGAGGTTGACGACCCCACACCGGGAATGAAGAAGGTTTACGCAGGATACGACAAAAACGGGGCGATGGTAGGAGTAGCCATCGAGGCGGCGGCACAGGGATATCAGGACGTAATCCGCGCAATCTACGGCTACGACCACCAAACGGAAAGGGTCACCGGGTTCACGGTTCTCGAAAGCAGCGAAACCCCCGGATTGGGCGACCGCATCGCGAAGGACCCCGCTTTCCTTGCCAACTTCTATGCCACGGATGACAGCCCAAAGACAGTGTCGTTGGCAATGGGCGAAGAGGGTGAAACACTCGCGCATCCAGTGACCTTCGCGAAGAGCGGTGAAAAGACCGAGCCATGGCAGGTCGAGGGCCTCTCGGGGGCAACAATATCATCGAAGGCCGTTGCCCGCATGCTGAACAAAAGCGCCCAAGAAGCCGTCCCCCTGATCCAAGCTCACCTGGACCAACTGCAGAAAGGGAATTCCTGATGGCGCAGGGCAATCCAGAGAAAACCATGGATGAATTTCTGAAGGGACTGTGGCGGGAGAATCCCGTGTTCGTCATGCTGCTGGGCATGTGCCCGGTGTTAGCCGTCTCGAACACGGTCATCAACGCGCTGGCCATGGGCGCCTGCGCAACATTCGTGCTGGTCATGTCGAGCACGGTGGTCTCCGTCATCCGGAAAGTCGTTCCCAAACAAGTTCGAATCGCGACGTTTATCGTGGTCATCGCGACATTCGTCACGATTGTCGATTACGTCATGCAATACATCAGCCTGTCCCTGTACCAGGCACTGGGCGCGTTTATCCCCCTTATCGTCGTCAACTGCATTATCCTGGGCCGCGCCGAAGCGTATGCCAGCCGCAACAAAGTTTCGATGGCGTTCATCGACGCCCTCGGTATGGGGTTAGGTTTCACGTTCGCCCTGGTATGTCTTGGCCTGGTGCGCGAGATTCTTGGGAAAGGCTCGATCCTGAACATCCCCCTGTTCGGACCGAATTTTGAGGCGTGGGGCGTCATGGTGTTGCCGCCAGGGGGGTTCTTCACGCTCGGGGCATGGCTACTGCTTTTCAATTGGTTGCGCGAACGGCGCGAACGCAAACTGCAAGAAACGGAGTAAGAGGTCGACATGGAACAAAGCGCGTGGGAAATCTTCTTTAACGCAGCGATCGTCAACAACTTCGTGTTGAGCATGTTTCTGGGCATCTGCCCCTTTCTCGGCGTTTCGGGCAAGATCGACACGGCCCTCCGCATGGGGGCGGCGGTCATCTTTGTCATGCTGGTAAGCTCGATGTGCGCCTATGGGATCAACGTGTTGCTCCTGCGCTTCAACGCCGAGTACCTGCGCCTGATCTGCTACATCGCGGTGATCGCATCGGCGGTGCAGCTTGTCGAAATGTTTATCAAAAAATCCAGCCCGGGCCTTTTTCAGGCCTTGGGTATCTTCCTCCCGCTGATTACGACCAACTGCGCGATCCTGGGCGTTGCGCTGTTCCAGACCATGCGCGAATACAGTTTCGTACAATCCGTCTCGTTCTCGTTCGGCGCGGGCGTGGGCTTTACCCTGGCCCTGACCATCATGGCGGGCCTGCGAGAACAGCTTAACCTGGCCGACGTGCCCAGCGTGGTAAAAGGCGCCGCGCTCACCCTCATACTCGCGGGCATCTTGTCGCTGGCCTTCATGGGATTCGCCGGTATCGGAGGATAACGTGCTCCTCGAAGCCATCGTCGCTTCTCTCATCGTGTTCGCCGTCGTTGTCGCGTGGGTCCTCGTGCAACAATGGACCGCCTCGCAGACCTACCCGGACGAGTGCAACCTCCCTCGCTCCGAATGCCACCACTGCATCTCGCGCAATGCATGCATGCTGAATCCTCAAGAAGATATCAGGGAAAACGCTGACAACAATCCCCAATAGCGGCGCCTTTGGGACAGCGAAATATGAGCCTGTCGGCTCGCCACTAGACCATGAAAAAAGGGTCTGCGCCACAAGGGAGGACGGGCATTCTTGTCCGTCGGTGAGATCACCGCGGACGGATACGTCCGCGCGCCTACGCGGTCACTCAGTGGGGGAGCCAGGAATTTTCGGGGCAAACTACGATTTGTTTTCTCTGCGTTCTCTGCGGCTCTGCCTTGAAGTGACCTTGAGATTAAACCTCGATGGCACGAAGGAGCAGAGAATGACGAGCCGGTGCTCGGCCGTCCCGGGCAGAAAGCTCCCCCAACATTGCGTTTCCGGGTGTAGCGTTTGGCCTTGCGCCGGACGTCCGCGGCCAAGATGCCTGGCATCCCGCCTTTGGCGGGACCAGGCGCTGACTACACTTCCAACCTGAGAATCAGACGCCCCATCGTGTCAATCCCGTAAATCCTTTCAAAAACTCTTTCTTCCTCTTCCCACACGATGCCCCCAGTCATCATCGAATCTGCGTCAATCTGCGCCATCTGCGGATACTCGTCTTACCAACTCGGCGCACGTTGTGTCTCGGAATTTAATTGAATAGCTATTCCAGTGCCGGCCCTTCAATCCGCTCGCCGCGGAGTTGGCGTTTTTGGTCTTCACGGTCGAAGGTGCCATAGAAGAGAGCGTTGGCATCTATCCAGGTGACGAGGCGCTCCATCTCCTCGTCGTCAAGCTTCACCTCGTGATGCCCGTCGAGAAGCATATCTATCAACCGGCTCGCGCGAGCCCCGAACCGGTCCGGTTGCGTGAGGGGTTCACCATTCTCCTCGAGTCCCCCCCATGCCGTGAAGGCCACGCGCTTGGCAAGGACATTGTAGGATTTGCTGTACCGCCCCTCCGGCTCGCCGGTCAGAACAATGGGATGCCCTTCGGGACCCGCGGGCGTCTCTCCGCCGTGGCATTTGACGCAGTGTTTATCGAGCACGGGCTGCACCAGGATCGGGTAACTCAATGGATTGGCCCCGTCGGGCGGCGGCTCGACGGGGGACGGGAGACGCTGCATCGCCAGCGGCGGCGTCACCTCGGGCGGAGCGGTCAGGCGATGCTCGTGACACCCCACACAAGACATCTGTTCGCCAGGTTGCAGGTAGGTGAGGCTTCGCATGATCTGCACGGCCCGCCCCATTTCATCAAGCGCCTGGAACGCCAACGGGATACCCGCAGGAACGCGAAAGTAAGCGGAGCCGTCAGCTTCCACAGGCACGGTTCCCAACACCTGCTTGCCCGGCGACGCATTGGCAAGTCCTACCGTGGGCTGATTCGCGTGCGGCGTCGTTTTCGGGAGAACCTGCACCAGGCGCAAGGCCGTAATGGTCCCTTCAGGCAAAGGGGGATCGCTGGCATAGACATCCTGAAGAAAGAACGTGCCGGCGCCTTCTTTGACCAGGTGCGGGTCGCACGAAGACGGAATCACCGGCGGCCGGGGCCGCGCGCGCAGAGGCACGGGCCATTGGCTGGCAATGTTGAGGTCCCGGTAGAGCAATTCCTTGTTGCCGAACGCATCGACAAAATACAACCCAAACATATTCGGATGATTTCCATCGGGCTCACCGATAAGAGGGGCGAAGCTGTATGCGGCCAGGAAATACTTCTCGGAAAGGGGATAAGGGCTTCGATAACAGTGACCGGGCCAGCGCCGGGCCTCCTCGGGGGTTTCGTATTCCTTGGGGCTTCCCGGGGCATGCCAACCGCGCGGCGCCACATTAGTTTCGCTCTCGGGGAACGGCGCATCGGGAGTCAGGCGGGTGATCGGCCCGAGGCCGTCGACCCCTTGCGTGGTATCGAGCAGAATAATGGAGCCCGCCGTCATGGCATGGTGTGCGGCGGCTGTGGCCATGACGTAAGGCGAATCCGGCACCTGCCGCGCTTCCCAGACGCCGACCGGGTTCAACGTGTTGTTCCCGTAATAGATGGCCGGGCCGGTTCCATCCGGCCGGACCGCCCAAAGCTGCTGGTAATGCACGGCATTGCGGTCTACATAGTCCCAGCGGGTGTAGATCACCCGCCCGTCAGCAAGCACGGAGGGGTCCCATTCCTGGGTTTCGTGAAACGAGACCGTGCGCGGATTCGAGCCATCCGCATCAGCAAGCGCGAGGGTATAAACGAAGCAAGGCCCCCGCCCACACCGGTGGAACCCTCCGCGACGAGTTGAGGAAAACATCACGTTGCCATCAGGCAATTCGCACGGTGAGAAATCGTCGTAAGGCCCTTGAGTAATCTGCCGCAGCCCCGACCCGTCAGGACGTACTTCGTACAAATGGTAATGGCGGTCCAAGCACTCTTCGCGGATGTCGTCATGGGGATCGAAAGGTACCTCGCAATAAGCAAACAGTATCCGGCTCCCGTCATACGAAACTTCCGGATGCATATAGCTGCCCAGGGGAAGTTGTTGCGATACCAGTTCACGGCATTTCATGGACGCGCCGGGCGCATCGAGCACGTAAAGCCCACCGCCCCCGCGCGCACAATAGCCATAATACTGGGTCAACTGGTGGCTGAAATAGGATGGCACCCGTTTCACGAACAGCAACGGCCCTGTATCGGCCAATGGATTCGCAAACACGATTTCGCGACGGACACGGTGAACACGTAACCAGAGGTCCTCCCATCGAGGATGGTCTTCAGGAAGGGTAGCGGCTGCAAGCGTTTCCGCTTCCCGTTTAAGTTCCTCCCAGCGCGCACATTCCGCATCCAGACCGCAACCGGCTTCGAGCAGGTCGGCGATAAGGGCATTGCCCCGTTCAAACAGCCGGTCGATCACCGTCGCAAACGTCACGGCTTCGCGTACCGTGCCGATGCCGTCCTGCATACGCCAGTCCCATTCGAGCAGGGCGGTTTGCATACCGGGCCGCGGAGGCGGCAACACCCGCGGTGGTCCCTCCTGCTCGCGCGGTGGCGAAGGCATGACGCAAAGCGGCTGGTCATTCCCGTTAGCGGTAAAACGAATATCCTCGACACGCACGAGACTCTCCCCCGCCATTCCAGTGACTCCGAAGGTCAGAATACCCTCCTTTTCAGGCTGCGCCCCGAGCGAAACCTCCGCGGATGCGCCGGATGGGAGTTCATGAACCGCGCTATTCCCGGTAAAGGTTATCACGACCCCTGCTTTTCCGCCGGGTGCAACCGAGATACCGGCATGCACGAAAGCTCCTTGCGGCACATTAAAGACCGGGACCGTTATCCGGGCTTCTTCACCATCGCGAACGCAGGCGGCAAAGGCATTCTCACCGAGCGATGCAAGCTGTGGCCCCTTATAGGCGGCAAGCAGCGAAAACCCGCAGACTGAGGCGCTCGCCTCGGGCGCAGCCCCCCCCATAAGCGTAACGGCGCAGGGCATTGAGGATAAACAGGCGAGTCAGGTCTACAATGCAATCAGTAAAAATCATGGTGTG
>JAWODE010000161.1:0-10248 GCA_046483455.1 Candidatus Hydrogenedentota bacterium
GGCGTGCGGCTGGCTGACCGGCTTCGTGCCGCACTGCCGCGCCGTTAGAGTAAAGCCCAATATGCCCCCTTCATTTAGACGAAAGCGATTGCTTTACGCAATGAGGCAGGGGAATCGCACTTAATTCGCCCCGCAAGAATGCTTAGTGTGGTACCGGTGACTTGTATTGTAGCTCAGTCATTTCACCGGCATTCTCAACTTTTTTGTGAGGCCCCGCGCGCTCGCCCACGCCTTTAACAAAAACACCGAAAAAGGTCTTCAACTCGCCATGGTCCGTCGGAAAACGCCGCTAGAGTGAGGTTACCCTTCAATCCGCTTACTGCGCTGTATACCCGCCGTCAATGACCAGTTCACTGCCGGTGACGAATTTGGACTCGTCGGAAGCGAGGTAAACGGCTCCATAGGCGATGTCTTCCGGCTCGCCGACATGCCCGATGGGGTGCAATCCGTCAAGCTTCTTTCGGTATTTTTCCACTCCCTCGGGCGATTCTTCCCCCATTTTTTCCACAAGGGGCGTCCAAATGAAACCCGGGTGGATCGAGTTCACGCGGATCTTATCCTTGGCGTAGAGCAAGGCGTCGGTTTTGGTCATAAGACGCAAAGCCCCCTTCGAGGCATGGTAGGGAGGAATATCCGGCGCGCCGATGATCCCGTAGATGGACGAGAGGTTTATGATGCTTCCACTTCCGCCATCCTTCATCACGGGAATCGCGTGCTTTGTACAGAAAAAAACGCCCCGGACATTAATCCCCATAAGCTTATCCCACTCTTCGGTATCGATTTCATGCGTGGGTTTGTTGGGGCCCGAAATGCCCGCGTTATTCACTAGCACGTCAAGTTTCCCATACTTCTTTTTTATGTCGACGATGAGATTGGCCACCTCTTCTTCTTGTGAGACATCCAGATGATGATACTCGGCGGTCGCCCCGGTTTTCTGGATCTCTGAAGCGATCGTTTTGCCCTCCTCATCGAGAATGTCGGTGATGATGACGGTTGCGCCTTCCTCGGCGAACGACTGGCATACGGCTTTCCCTATTCCGCATGATCCGCCGGTTACCAGTGCAACCTTTCCTTCCAAGCGTTCCATAATTTTTGCCCCTTCTAATTGAGCGTGCGCCTATATGTGGTTGGTTTTCGTGAAGCAGGAGCCGTGCCAATACCGTTTTTCAAGAGTTTTCTCTGGAATTAGCGCGTATCCGGAGGGATGTCCGGGTTTCAGCCAGCAAAGACTGTAAAGAAATCATTCGAAGTGTGTAAATGCGTAACGGTGAGCGGCGCGATTCTTGACTCGAAAGGCGAGAAAAACGAGTACCGTCACACCGAGAGCGAAGCGTAGGCGTGTGGGTCCTGCTTTTCCTCTTGCAGCGCGATCAAATGCGCAGTTCTCGCATGAAATTGAGGAATAGAGCCCAAAGGCTCTCGCGCATCTGTGTCATTTTTTCGGAGCAGGGGGTTGGGACAAATCGCCCGCAAGGGCATCCAGGTTTATGCGGGGCCGTTCCCAGAAGCTCGTAACGTGCAGCAGGTCCGAGAAATGCGTGTGTTCCTGTTCCTTACGGAATGCGACCAGTTTCTGTAGCGCCTGTATTGCCTCGTCCCGTTTCTCTTCCGGAATCTCTTGCTTGCCGTCATACACGGCTGTCAGATTTCTGGCCAGGCGGGCATGTTCGAGGCCAAGCCGTATGAATTTCACGCGCTCGGCAAACTCGGGCCGGGGATGTTCATGTGCTTCCCTCAGAGCCTGTTCCAAGAGCGTCTCGGCCGGTTCGAAGCACTCCACGGGAAACGCTTCGTGAGCGCGTCGTACATAGTTGCTGTACCGCCAGCCCACGTTCCGGTAGAGCTCGATGAACCGCATCCTGTTCTCGAAAGCGTAATTCTCCCAATAGTCGAAATAGCGCTCCATCGTCCCCGCGGCCGGTCCAAACGCCGAGAAATATTCGCGGCGTATTGTATCGAGTTCCAGGTCAGGTTTACTCATCAGGCGCATATGCATATAGAGCCTCAGGCCTTGAGCCGCCCATTGCCCCGTAAGCGAATCGAAGCGCGCGCCTTCCATCCCGTGCTCGTAAGCGAATTTGAAAAACGTCCCCGATTGACGCGTTTCGAAATGGGGCATGACATAACCGTCGTGCAGATAGTTGGGACGGTAGCCCATGCGGAGGCCCGTTTCCCGCCATCCCAGCCATTGCTCCTTAATCCATTCGAAAGCCTCGTCGGGCATGGGGAACCAGCGCAGATGCGGGTCTTGCCATTGCACGAATTCAGCGTAAATGTTCTTGTTGAGCCGGATGTCGGTGACGGGGGCCGGAAACTCGTTTTCGTAAATAAAGGAACCCGATACGAGGGCGTGGGGATTGCGTTCCGCGGCCTTCTGCTGGATGATTTTCCAAAAGCGCGCATAGCGGTCGGAGGTTGCTCCCGCGAAATGTTCCTGTGCCCGGTGGTCGGTGGCATAGACCGCCTCGGCGAACCATGGCGGGGTCTCGGGCTGGGGGCCATCCCACGCACGGCATTGCTCACAAATGCACCGTCCCGGCCGGTCGACCGGTCCCAGCCGCAACACGCTTTCTCCATCCCACTGCTCGACGATGAAGTCTTGCAGTTCCTCGTTCGAGACACACATGGGGACATGCTGGTAGTTTTTATCGGGGTGTCCCCGCGTACCATCGCGCCGCAGGGCAAACCACTCCGGATGTTCTTCTCCGTAACGCTGCCACCATCCACTGAACGCGTGACCCGTCGGCGGTTTGGCATCCATGCCGCCCATACGGTGCCGCCGCAACAACATCCGGAGCGCTTCGCCGTATGCTTTGGCCCCTTCCTGGCTGAATCCGAGCCGCGTATCTTCTTCACTGAGGGCCCTGCCGCGTTCAACGACGGCCTGAATTCTCGACCAGACCAACGAACGGAATGCGAGCGCCGGTGCTCTTGTGTCATTGAGCGCCCAGAACTCGACCGTATCGGTGCGTGGCACATACGTGCCCAATTCTCCGGGCCATAGCCACCGCACCCCCAGAAAACGTTCGAGAAATTCGTACACCCCGAAAAGGGTTCCGGCATCGGGGTTGTTCTGATCGAGAGGGTCACTCTCGCTTTCGCGTCCCACAATGAAGAGGTCGTTGCCCACGGACCGTAGTACGTACGCTTCTCGTGGCAGGCGTTGAACGTCAATCCCGTGATGCGCCGCGGACTCGGTTTCGCCAACGTAGATACGGGTATGGGGAGCTGCCGGCACGTCCGATTCCGGCGTGATCTCGAGCCGTACTCCGGTCGCCAGCTCGACATGCCGCACGAGTTCCTCCGCCGCGTAGCGGGCCGTCTCGGACGGTGTATCGGCCAATACCACCACCGCACGCGCTTCGCCATTCTTCACAAGAGAAACTTGTGCTGTGGCGGGGAACGAAAGCAAAACGCCTGATAGGAGAACCGCCAGGCCGAATACAAACACTCGTTGAGACATAACCGTTTCTTCCTTCGATGTGTGCGCCGGCGGCGCGGGCCTTTGTCAACAATCCCCAGTGTACTGAACCAAAGTCAGCACTATCTACCCTTGCCACCCAACGGCGAAAGCGATCCCGGCCGGGACCCACACTTCACTCGCAGTCGTACCTTTTTACTTGATCTGTTCAGGAAAGCCGTTCTGAGCTAATCGCGTGGTCTGCCTGCCTCGCGCAGACGGCCTATGAGGCGGGAGCCTTCATGATATAAACATCGAAGGTGTTTTATTCGTGGCGCAAGGCCTCAATGGGGTCGAGATTCGCGGCGCGGACGGCCGGGTACAGGCCAAACACAATCCCTACCGCCATACTGATGCCCACGGAGAGCACCAGACTTTCCGGCGTGACGACGGTCGGCATACCGGAAAAGTGCGTCACAATCCAGGGGATCGAGATACCAATACCGATACCGATAAACCCGCCGAGGGTCGAAAGAACGACGGTCTCGATCAGAAATTGCACTACAATCTGCTTGCGTTTTGCGCCAATAGCGCGGCGAACGCCAATCTCGCGCGTCCGTTCCGTCACGGATGCCAGCATGATGTTCATGATGCCAATGCCGCCGACCAAGAGGCTGATCCCCGCGATAGACCCCAGCACGATATTAAAGTTGCGCTTGGTGGCCTCCGCTTGCCGCAATAAGGCCAGGGGTACGCTGATTCGGTAATCGTGTTTCTTGTGAAAGAGTTCGAGCATGCGGGTAATGCCCGCCGCTGTCGCTTCGACGTCCTCGTTGCTGCGAATCTGAACAATGAGCTGATGAAGCTCTACCTTCGATATCTCGCGAGAGCCACTTGTCCTGCGGATGTTGATATCGCCGAAGCTTGCGCGGGCCACGTTGAGCGGAATGTATGCATCGACTTCCCGGTCTGGCGTTTGAATGCTACCGCCTTGGCCGGATTCGCTGCGAATAATGCCCACCACCTCGAAGTATTCGCCTCCGATGCGCAATTGCTCTCCGATAGCCTCTTCGGTAGCTAATAGTTTTCGTGCTCCATATTCGGTCAACACCACAACGTGCCCGTGGGAATCCATATCCCGATCAATAATCCCCCGTCCAGCAACAAACGGGCGGCGAACGAGCTCAAACCATGTTGGCGTCGTGCCCACCACCCGCAATTCGAGCGCGCGTTCGTATAAACGGCCTTCTTTTCGGACTTCCTTGACCGGTGCGACTCGTTGAACCGCTGGAAACGATTCAATGATCCGCTGTTGGTCATCGTAAAGCAGCCCGTAGATGCTCATGTGGCTGCGCTCAGTGGACGCCATTTCGTCTTCAGCCGGCTTTATGGATGAAATGAGGATATTGTTGCTGCCAAGTTTCCGAATCTGTTCGAGTGCCTCCTTACTCGCGCCTTCTCCGATGGACAACATGGCGATCACACTCGATACCCCGAAGACAATGCCCAGCATGGTCAGGAGCGACCTGAGCTTGTGAAGCATCAGGGATTTCACCCCTAAATTGATGTTTCTAACGATATTGAAAACCCGTATCATGCGTCGTCCTCGACGCGCTCGATGCGGCCGTCGAGCATGTGGACACGCCGCCTCGCGTGCAGCGCGATGTCCGGCTCGTGGGTCACCATGATGATCGTCTTGCCTTGCTCGTTCAGGGCGGTCAGGAGTTCCATGATTTGCTCGCCGGTGGCGGTGTCCAGATTGCCCGTGGGCTCGTCTGCCAAAATGATCTTCGGATCGTTCGCTAATGCCCGCGCGATTGCAACGCGCTGTTGCTGACCGCCCGATAATTCCGTAGGCCGGTGCTTCAATCGCTCTGCCAGCCCCACTGTTCCCGCAAGCGTGGCGGCATGGTCAGCGCTTTTCTCGGTGCTCCAGCCAAGGTAGAACAGCGGCAGCGCGATGTTTTCCTGGACCGTCAATTGCGGGATCAGGTTGAAGCTCTGGAACACGAAGCCGAGATGCCGCAGCCGGATTTCGCTCAACCGATCGTCGTCAAGTTGGCTGATGTCTTCATTGGCGATCACATAACGCCCGGATGAGGGACGGTCCAAGCAGCCCAAGAGATTAAGCATGGTGCTCTTACCGGACCCGCTCGGTCCCATCACCGCGCAAAACGTGCCCGGCGAAAAGGTGAGGGATACGTCTTCGACGGCATGGACCTGCTCCGTGCCTACCTCATACGTTTTGCAGACGTGTTCCAGACGAATAATATCGGTGCTTACACCAGGATGGATTGCCGTGTTTGTCATGAACTCTCCGGTGCGCCTTCGGCCGGCCGCCCGGTCCCCCGGCCGCCTCGTTGCTGCCTGAGCTGTTCGCGTTGTTCCGGAGTCATATTCTCCATGCGTTTTTCGATTTCCTTGCGCATCTGTTCGCGCTCTTCCGGTGAAGCATTACGGTAACGTTCACGCATGGCCTCGAAATCCTGTTTTTCACCAGAAGGGTCGTCCCGACGCTCTTCCGTTTCGGAGGAGGGTGGCTGTCCCCCAACAGGAGCTGCTTTAGAAGAGGAATCGGAAGAAGTAGCGGCGTCTTGCTCTTCTTCCGCAAATCCTTTTTCAAGCGTCTCGCTAGCATCGCCTTTGTCTGCGGCAAGCGGCGGATTCAACACTACGGGGTCACCCTCTTCCAGTCCGCTCAGAATCCGTATCATGCGATTGTTATCGAGACCGACGTCCACTTCTTGCGGCTCGAAAGTATTTCCCCGGGCCAGGTAGACCGTGGGCCTTCCTTTCTCCCGGACCACGGCCTGCACGGGCACATACAGCGCATCTTCGTACTGCTCGACGATGATTTCCGCAAGACAGGTAACCCCCGTCCGAAGGCCGGACGCATCACCCTCGATCACAATGTCGGTTTTGTACACTTTGAGGTCAGGGTTTAGCCAGGCACTTCGTGCGTCGGGAAGAGGCGCGACCGTCTCGACGCGCCCCCGATACACTTTTTCGGGAAAAGCTTCGACGGTAATTCTTACGGGCAACCCCGGCCTGATCTTGGTCAAGCTGGTTTCGTGCACCTCAACCTCGGCCATGAAGGAAGAACCCGTCGGCAAGTTAATTAATTCCTGCCGTTCACGGACCATTTGACCTTCCTGGAGCGGTTCATCGTTGCCGCGCCAACCGCCCCGCCCGGACGTGGCATAGACAACGAGCCCATCTGCGGGTGCGTAGATCTTCGTTTTTTCAATCTGCACCTCGATCTTCTCGAGCTTGTCCTTTTGGCGCAAGTATTCAGACTCTTTTGCCTTCAGGTCTGCTTCCGATTGGACTACGTCCGCCGCCGCCTTGCGTTCGATGCGTTCGAGGGCCATGCGGGCTTGGTGAACGTCGCTTTCGAGCTGGGTAAGTTTCCGTTCGTACGTGAATTCCGTCAAAAGGCGTTTTTCGTCTTCGGCCAATTCCAGGTCGAGTTCCGCTTTGACGAGGTCCTGACGATCGGCCTCGAGTTCAATGGGCGTGATGAAATCTTCTTTCGCCAGCTTTTCCGAGCTCTCGACCCTCTCTCGGGCGCGTGCGGCGGTGCCCTTTGCCAGCGTGATGCGCGCCTCGGCTTCCTTCAATTGTTTTGGAAACTCACCGTCGACGAAATTCTTGAGGTCCTCTTCAGCAAACTGGAGGTCGAGTTCCGCTTTGTCCACATCACTCTGAGCCTGATTCTTAGCTACGGCGAGTTTTTCGCGTGCGCCGATGAACGAGGCTTCGGCGTTCTGCACCCGGATTTCCTGGTCCACTCGCTGGTCCACGAGGCTGCTGGCATCAAGCTCGATCAGCAAATCGCCTTCCTTGACTTGCTTGCCTTCTTCAATGATCCAAAGAATTTGCGTCTGGCCCTCTACCTCGCATTTGATAACTTCTTGCTCGCGGGCCTGGATCGTGCCGGATACGTTGACGCTAATGGTAAGTGGCCCCCTTCGAGCGTCAAAGATGACACGCTCCGTGGTTGTGGGACCGCTCTCCGGGGTTCTGGCCAACACGCTTCTAAGTAGAACCACCGAAAAGAGCATTACCGCACATGCGCCGCCAATAATGGCCCATTTCTTTCTGTCCATCTGGGGAATATTCATATCTCTTTGTAATCGCTGGAGTTACGTCCTTTTGTGAGTCTTGTTACTCCGGAAGGCTCAAGGCGGTGGAACCGCCAGGTGCCTTGTCCACGTCTATGGCCGGGCTCGTCCACCCGGGGCGGCCCACCGGGCATGAGCAGCCCCCAACCAGTGTTGTTTTTCTCCACGCTCCAATCTCTTGATTAGACAGGAGATCGGCCACTTTGGTGTCACGTTTGGCCTTTATGTTAGCACATTTCGAGCGCATTACCCCCCAATCGCCCGATAAGCGCTTCCGGCAACAGTTGTCAGCACGTACCAAGATGCGCTGTGGAAAAGCGAAAGGCCCTATCGATGCAGGCCCGCGGGCCCTCGCGGAACGCGGGACGCAGCCCCTGTCACCGGACCCTGAAGGGGTCCAATTTGAATAGCCGGGGGCTCACGCCTTCAATTCACAGGAGGGATGTGTTATGGTATAGAGAGTGAATGGCAGATGCCATTCCGACAGTGCATGAGACGGCCCCTCAACGGTTCGCTCTGGATAAACGGGCGAATCCCGCATGACATAGCGCCGCACGGGCGCGGCAAGTTCGCGCGCGATTACTAGAATCACTTCATGGGTCCAGCGGATGGCGCAATTCCTGTTTACGGTTTTTCCGTTGCCTGGAGGGCGGATGTGTGTCCGCTGATCGGTGCGGCAGGACAAAAGCTTTTCATGTGCTGATGACAGACAAAGCCGGGAGGGCGGCTAAGAATCGAAAGGAGCAAAATATGGCAGAAGCAAAAGAAAAAGACAAGGTTCGCGTACACTACACGGGAAAACTCGATGACGGAACCGTTTTTGACTCTTCCCGCGAGCGCGAACCGTTGGAATTCACCATTGGCGAAGAACGGTTGATCCCCGGATTCGAGCAAGCTGTCGTCGGCATGGCGCCGGGCGAAAAGAAGGTCGAAAACGTTGGGGCCGGCGATGCTTATGGACCGTTCCGCGATGAACTCGTCCAGGAACTGAGCCGCAATGATTTCCCTGACGATATAGACATAAGCCAGGGACAGCGTTTCGAAGCGCGGACCGCTAATGGGCAGCCCCTCATGCTGACGGTGGTAGACGTGGCCGACGAGAAAGTCACGGTTGACGCAAATCATCCGTTGGCGGGCAAGGATTTGGTGTTCGAGATCGAACTTCTCGAAATCCTCTAATCACTCGCATCATTCCCTGCCCCTCTTCGTGGGGCAGGGAATGCCTGCGCATCAGGTGCTAAACAATTCCGCGTTTCTTCAATGTCCCGAGGGCTGCGCGGACTTCTTCTTCCATACTTGGCGCCAATGGCGCAGGATAGCCATATTCCCAGAAGCTAATGACTTCATATCCACCCTCGGGCAGTTGTCTGGACATAGGCAGATACATGCCCTGTCCATCGGTGTATCCGAGGGGAATGGTGAGGCCCTTCCCATAGAAATCTTCGATAAGGTATCCCCATCCATGCAGAGCCTCCCCCTCGATCCCAACAAGCCGCAGGTTGTCACCGAGGCGCAGGCCATGGAGTGACAAGGGAACCTCGGAGGGTAAAGGCCTCCTCTTCTCCATATCTTCGAGGGTCTTGCGGGCCCACATGAAACGAACATCTTTGGCTTGCCTGTTCGCCGGTGTATTGGCAACGATGTCTTCGAAAAACTCTTTTGACGGCGCTTCTTCGAGCTTCCAGTGCATTTCCTCGGACGCGGAAGCAAGGGCCGGTTTAATTGGATTCAAGCCTTTTTCGATGGCCCGAAGGACTTCGCCGGAAACAATCGAACCCGCCTCCTCCATGAGTTCCCAGGTGCCGCGGATCCAGGAATCGGTTTCGCGCCCAATTACCAGAGGTTTGGCGTCTCCCCCCACGCCCTGAAGAAACAAGCTGCAGGTCTTGCCGAAATGGGCGTCCAGTTTGTCCATGGCGGCGCCAGGATATTCGGCCGAGATTTCCCAGCCGCTCATCATCGAGGGATGACAGGAGATAGAGAACAGCAGGCACACGGGGTGGCCGGAAGTGCTTTCGAACAAGACAATGGGGAGCTTGTCATAGGTGCGGCCGGTGGGATTCGGCCGGTTTTCGATGGAGCCGTCGGGCATGCGCCTACGGCGGTTTACCGGGAGTTTCGAGGTGGTGACCCCGGCACGCATAGTTGCAGGCTGTGCCTTCTTCCGGGCCGTGACGGCCGCCATCACCGTGGCCTGTTCCAACTGGTCAAGATAATCGCGGTCAGGAGCTTCGTAACCGGCCGAGTACCACGTGCCCACTTTCGGTCCGACATGGTTGTGCGACGTGTTCATGAATATCTGCTGGGGGGATATCTCCATGACCCGGCCAATAGCGCCTTTGAAGCGGTCGGCATCGGCGCGCCCGAGAAAACACAGGTCGTATCCCATGATCAAGGCCACTTCTTCCCCGCTCTCGAGATAAAGCGCACGCGTATAAAGGGGGTCATGAACACCCGTGCACCCATGGTCCATATCCCGGGCGCCGAAACCCATCATCGTTGTTCCCACTGGCGGCGTAATATCCACGCGCGCAAAACCGGCAATCATGGCATTCGTCCCTCCGCTTGATCTCATTGGCGTCTTCGCCTGCGCCATATCCGCGGTGAAGAAGGAAGCCGCCAATGACTTGTCAAGATCTTTTAGTTTAACATCGCAAAAACCTGATTTCACACGTCTATCTATTCTTTTTTCATCACATTCTACAGCTAGACATACTCCATTAG